>JAJXSQ010000166.1 GCA_021784495.1 Myxococcales bacterium
CCCCCGGCGCGAGCGCGGGGCGACCCCCGGGCGAAGGGCCGCCAGCCCGCCGTGACGGCGCCGGCCGCGGCCCGGCGGCGACGAGGAGGCGCCCCCTCCGGCGGAGCGGAGCGGAGCGTGGCGCGGCGGCACGCCGGGGCGGTATCCTGCGGGCGCCATGGCCTCCCCCGACGTGGAGCTGCGGGCCGAGCTGCTCGAGAAGACCCAGTGGGCCAACGAGTTCGGCTTCGGCGAGATCGAGCGGCTCGCCGCCTACATGCAGAGCCGCCACCTCGAGCGCGGCCGGCTCCTCTTCCGGGAGGGGGACCGGGACGCGACCCTCTTCGTCATCGCCAGCGGCAAGGTCGGCATCATCAAGGCCGGCGCGAACCACCACGACCACCCGATCGCCACGCTCGGCCCCGGCCACACCATCGGCGAGATGGCGCTCGTCGACGGCCAGCCCCGCTCGGCCGGCGCGGTGGCGGTCGAGGACGTCGTCCTGCTGGTCGTCACCCGCGCCGACCTCGACCGGCTCACCGACGAGCACCCCCGCCTCGCGGTGAAGCTCCTGCTCAAGGTGGGCCGGCTCCTCTCCCAGCGGCTCCGGCAGACGACGAGCAACCTCGCCGATCGGCTCGGCTGACCCGCGCGCCGGCGCGGCGAGCCGGCGCCCGCCGTCGGCCGACCGGGCCGGCCTCCCCTCGCGGGCCGCGGCCCGTCGCGGGACTGGCGCCCGGGCGCGGACCGGTTATTCCACGCCGGTGGACTTCGCCGCGCGCCGATGCGTCCCCTGCGAGGGGAAGGTGGCCCCGCTCGCCGGCCCGGCGGTCGCCGAGGCGCTCGCCTCGCTCGCCGGGTGGGAGCTCCGCGACGGGGCGACCCGGCTGCGGAAGAGGTACGGCTTCGGCGACTTCCTCGGCGCCATGCGCTTCGTGGACGCCCTCGCCGGCGTCGCCGAGGCGGAGGGGCACCACCCCGACTTCTCCGTCCACTACGCCGACGTCGAGGTGACGCTCTGGACCCACGCCGCCGGCGGCCTGACCGAGAACGACTTCATCGTCGCGGCGAAGCTCGACGCGCTCCCGGAGTCGCGGCGGCCCTGAGCGAGCGCCGGGGCCGCCCCGCCGCCGGGGGCGGACGAGGCCGCGGAGGCGAGGGCCGGCAGCGCCTGGCGGCGCCGCCGCTCGCGATCGCCGCGCTGGCGGTCGCCGGCGGCGGGCGTTATGAGGTCGGCCGTGCACCGCGTCACCGCCTTCGCCATCTTCGCCGCGGTCGCCCTGGCGACCCTCGCCTCGATGCACGCCTACATCTGGGTGCGGCTGGTGCGAGATCCCGGGGTCCCCGAGCCGTGGCGCCGGATCGCGGCGCTGGCGCTCGGGGCCGCCGCCCTCCTCATCCCCGCGGCGATGGTCCTCGGCCGCTTCGCCGGCCGGTCGCCGGTGCGGGCGCTGCCGGTCGCCGCCTTCGTCTGGCTCGGGCTGGCCTTCCTCCTCGTCTGCACCCTCCTGGCGATCGACGCCGTCCGCGCCACCGGGGCGATCTGGGGGCAGCTCTCCGCCTGGCTCCGCGCCCTCCCCGAGCCGCCCGCCGATCCCGCGCGGCGGCGGTTCTTCGCCCGCTCCATCGCCGGCGGCGCGGCGCTGGTCGCCGGCGGGGCGGGCGGCTTCGCCTACCGGAGCGCCACCGGCCCGGCCGAGATCGAGGAGGTCGAGCTCCGGCTCGAGCGCCTCCCCCGCCCCCTCTCCGGCTACACCATCGCCCAGATCTCCGACCTCCACGTCGGCCTCACCATCCGCGACCACGAGGTGGCCCGGGTCGTCGACCAGGTGAACGCCCTCCGCCCCGACCTGGTGGTCATCACTGGCGACCTGGTGGACGGCACCCCCCGCGAGCTCGGGCCGATCGTGGAGCGGCTCGCCGGCCTCCGCGCGCGCCAGGGGACCGTCTTCGTCACCGGGAACCACGACTTCTACTCGGGCGTCGGCCCCTGGCTCGCCGCGCTCCCCCGCCTCGGGATCCGCACGCTGCAGAACGAGCGGATCGCGCTCGGCGACGAGGGACCCGGCGGCGCCACCTTCGACCTCGCCGGCGTCCACGACTGGAGCGGCGCCCAGTTCGGCCCCCGCCACGCCATGGACCTGCCGCGGGCGCTCGCCGGGCGCGATCCCGATCGCTCGCTCGTCCTCCTCGCGCACCAGCCGCGCGGCTTCGACGTCGCGCTGCGGTCCGGCGTCGAGCTCCAGCTCTCCGGCCACACCCACGGCGGGCAGATCTTCCCGTTCAGCCTGATCGTCGCCGCCGTCCAGCCCTACGTGAAGGGGCTCTACCGCGTCCGCCAGGGGGACCGCGCCGGCCAGATCTACGTCTCCCGCGGCACCGGCTACTGGGGGCCGCCGCTCCGGCTCGGCGCCGCGCCGGAGATCGGCCGGCTCGTCCTCACCCCGGCCTGATCCCGGCGGCGCGCCGTCCCGCAAGGGGTCCTGCCCGGCCGCGGGCGCCGGGGTTAACCTCCGGTCGACCCGTCTCGAGGTGCACCGCATGCGCCGCCCTGCCGTCGCCGTCGCCGTCGTCGCGCTCGTCCTCGCCGCCTCCGCCGGGGCGACCGCCTGGCTCCTCCACGAGCTCGGGATCGCCCGCCAGGGCGGCCTGGCCGGCGACCTGCCCGCCTCCTCCGCGCCACCGGCCCTCGCCCCGGCCGGCGCCGCCGACCACCTCCCCGACCACGCCACGGCCACCCCGGGGATGACCGGCGCCATCGCCGGTCGGGTGACCGGCGCCGGGGACCGCGGGCTGGCGGGCGTCCGGGTCCAGCTCGCCTCGCGGGCCGACGGGGCGGCCGGGCTCCGGCCGATCGAGGTCCGGACCTCCTTCGAGGGGACCTTCCGGTTCGACGGCGTCGAGCCGGGCCGGGCGGTCCTCGTCGCGGCGCAGGACGGGGTGGCGCTCGGCGTGTCGCGCTCGGCGCAGGTGGTGGCCGGCCGGACCGTCCCGGTGGAGATCGCGCTGCCGGCGGCGGGGGTCCTCGAGGGATCGGTCGGCGCCGCCGGCGGGCCCACGGTGGTCCTGGCCACGCCGATCTGGATCGGGCCGGGCGGGCTGCGGGCCGCGCGCGCGCCGGTCGACGCGGCGGGCCACTACCGGATGGCCCTCCCCGCCGGGGAGTACCG
The DNA here is from genome assembly GCA_021784495.1 of Myxococcales bacterium. Taxonomy (GTDB): domain Bacteria; phylum Myxococcota; class Myxococcia; order Myxococcales; family Anaeromyxobacteraceae; genus JADKCZ01. Next base: position 3,150 of record JAJXSQ010000166.1, read on the forward strand.
GATCAGCGCGGTCGCCGGGGACCGTCCGCCGACCGACCTGCGCACCGCCCCGACCTTCGCGGCCGTCCCCGGGAACGGCGCCGTCGTCGTCGATCTGGTCGCCCGGAGCGCGCCGGTGGAGGAGGGGCCGGTGGTCCGGGTGCTCGAGCCGGGCGGCGGGCCGTCCCCGGGGGCGGCGGTCACCGTGGCCCGCGCCGGCGAGGACCGGATCGCCTTCGCCGCGGCGGCCGACGAGGACGGCCGGCTCGTCCTGGGCAGCGAGCTCCGGATGGACGGCGCGCCGGTGACCCTCCGCGCGCGGAACGGCGGCCGGACCGGCCAGTTCACCGGCGCGATCCCCGCGGCGGGGGAGGTGGCCATCCGGCTGATCCCGGGGGGCGCCGTCGAGGGCGTCCTCTCCGGCGGCGGCCCGGTGCGCGGCTTCTCGGTCGAGGTGGAGGGCGAGCCGGCGCCGGGGGGCTGGCGGACCCTGGACCGGCAGCGGCTCCACGGCGACCGCTTCGACCTCGGCGACCTGCCCCCCGAGCCGGTCCGGCTCACCGTCCGGACCGACGACGGGCGGGTCGGTCGCGCCGCGGTGACGCTCGCGCCGGGCCAGCGCGCGAGCCTCGCGATCCGGCTCGCGCCCCCGGAGAGCCGGGTCTCCGCCGCGGCGCCGGCGCGGTGACGCGGCGCCGAGGGTTGGCGCGCCGTCACCGCGCGAGGGCCGCGGCGATCTCCGGGAGCCGCTCGGCGGCGCGCCCTCGCACGGCGAAGCCCCGCGCGGACCGGCGCGCCAGCGCGGCGAAGGGGTTCTCCTCCGGGTTCACGTCGACCAGCGCCGCCCCGCGGCCGGCGGCGATCCGCCCGATCTGCGCCGGGAGGTTGGTCTCCCCGCTCGTCCCGACCACCAGGAGGAGGTCGGCGGCGGCGGCGGCGCGGAGCGCCGAGTCCATCCCGTAGTTCTCCTCGTCGTAGCACTCGTCGAACCAGAGGACGTGCGGCCGGAGCCAGCCGCCGCAGCGCGGGCAGGTGAGCCGCCGCCGGTCGGCCTCGGTGAAGGGGGTCGCCCGGTCGCGCGGCCCCATCTCCGGCTGCGGCAGCCGCCCGACGCCGCACTCCGCGGCGCAGCGGGCCCAGGCCGCGTCGCCGTGGATGGCGAGCACCCGGCGCGAGCCGGCCCGGCGGTGGAGGCCGTCGATGTTCTGGGTCACCAGCGTGAAGCGCTCCCCCAGCGCCCGCTCCAGGGCGACGAGCGCCCGGTGGCCGGCGTTCGGGGCGGCGGCCCCGCAGACGCCGAACCGGTGGAGGTACCAGCGCCAGACCTCGTCGGGCCGGGCGTCGAACATGGCGCGGGTCGCCATCTCCTGCGGGACGTGGTGGCGCGAGCCGACGACCCAGATCCCCTCCTCGCCCCGGAAGGTCGGGATGCCGCTCTCGGCCGAGATGCCGGCGCCGGTGAGCGCCACCACCGCGCCGCGCGCCGCGCGCACCTCCGCGAGGATCTCCTCGAGCTCCGGCTCCATCCCCCGGCAGCCTACCGCGGCGGCGGACGCGCGGCGCGGTCGGGCGCGGTTCCCGGCGGCCGCGCCGGTGCAGTAGGATGGCTCCCGCCGGCGGGCGGGAGCCCGCCGCCGATCCCCCGCACCCCGGAGCCCCCGCATGCGCCGCCTCCTGCTCGCCGCCGCGCTCCTCCTCCCCGCCCTCTCGCTCGCCGAGCCGCCCGGCCTCGAGCGGTGGAGCAAGGACTTCCCGCAGGCGAGCCGCGAGCTCGGGACGTGGGTGAGCCGCCACCCCGACGCGGCGTCGGCCTTCTTCGAGTGGGACGGCACGCACCCCGAGCGCTCGCGCGAGTTCGTCCTCTGGACCGTCTCCCACCCCGGCGCGCCGATCGCCGCCTTCGCCGCCTCCCACCCGGGCTGGCCGACCTTCGACGCCATCGCCCGGACCCACCGGCCCGCCGCCAACGCCTTCATGGGCTGGTGCCGGCGCCACCGGCCGGCCGCCGAGGCGCTCATGGCCCACCCGGGCGGCCTCCGCTGGGCGGGCGAGCACCTCTACGCCGACGCCTGGCACATGCGCCACCCGCTGCGCTGAGCGCCGCGGGCGGGGAGCCCGGCGGAGGGGCGCGGCCTGGCGCCGGCGGGCGCGCGGCCGGACCGGCTCAGGGGGCCGGCGTCCCGAGCAGCGCGTCGAGCAGCTCCTGCTCCGTCACCAGCCTCCGGGCGAGCAGGATCCGGATGAGCGCGGCCGCGACCTGGGAGGGCTTCACCGGGAGCGGGACGTCGTCCCGCCCCGCGGCGAGCCGCTCGATCGCGTCGAGGATCACCACCTCGCGGGCGCTGAGCGGGCGCAGCACCGGGCGCCCCTCGACCATCTCCTCCTCCGCCGGCAGGGGCGGCGGTGGGGCCGCGGGCGCCGAGGGGAGCGCCGCCGGCACCGCCGGGAGGACCGCCGGAGGAGGCGCGGCCGGGGCGC
>JAJXSQ010000167.1 GCA_021784495.1 Myxococcales bacterium
CGGCGCAGCCGGCGGCGGCGAGGGTGGCGAGCGCCGCCGCGAGCGCGAGCGCGAGCGCGGGGCGGGGGGCGCGAGGCGTGGTGAGCGTGCGCATCTCGGCTCCCCTCAGGCGGCCGTCGCGGCCTTCACGACCTTCACCGCGCACTTCTTGAAGTCGGTCTGCTTCGAGATGGGATCCATCGCGTCGAGCGTCAGCCGGTTGATGAACACCCCCTCGTCGAACCAGGGGACGAAGACCATCCCCCGCGGCACGCGATCCCGGCCGGCGAGCTCGATCCGCGCCTCGATCCGCCCGCGCCGCGACTCGATCCAGACGAGGTCGCCGGCGGCGACGCCGCGGGCGGCGGCGTCGGCGGGGTGCATCGCGCAGAGCGCCTCCGGGACCGCGGCGTGGAGCTGCGGCACGCGGCGGGTCATGGTGCCGGAGTGCCAGTGCTCGAGGACGCGGCCGGTGCAGAGCCAGAGGTCGTAGACCGCGTCCGGGCGCTCCGGGGGCTCGGCGTAGGGCCGGAAGAAGATCTTGGCCTTCCCGGCGAGCGAGACCGGCGCGCCCGCGCGGGGACCGTCGAGGTCGCCGGCGGGGAGCGACTTCATCGCCTTGCCGTAGAAGTCGACGCCGCTCCCCCGCGCCGCGTAGGGGTCGTAGGCCTCGTTGAAGCGCCAGGGCGTCTCCTTCCCGTCCACCACCGGCCACCGCAGCCCCCGGACCTCGGGCCGGAGGTAGGCGTCGAAGGGGGCGAGGTCGTGGCCGTGGCCGCGGCCGAAGGTCGCGTACTCCTCGAAGAGCGCCTTCTCCGGGAACCAGTCGAGGCCGGCGTGGAGCGCGGTGTGGTTCGCCTTGCCCTCGGCCACCGGATCCGGCCAGCGGGTGGCGCGCGCGGCCGGGGTCGCGAAGAGCACCTCGTGGAGCGTGGTCCGCTCGTCGTGGCCCAGGGCCCGCGCGGCGTCGAGCACCGAGGGGAGCGTCCCCGGCGCCGCGCCCGGGAGCGAGAGGCCGGGGACCGGCTGGGCGCCCCACACCTCGCCGAGGGTGAAGCGCCTGGAGAACTCGAGGATCTGCCAGACGTCGCTCCGCGCCTCGCCCGGCGGCGCCACCTGCTCGCGCCAGAGCTGGGTGCGCCGCTCCGAGTTCCCGTAGCCCCCCCACTTCTCGAAGATCATGGCCGAGGGGAGGATGAGATCGGCCACCTTGCAGGAGAGGGTCGGGTAGACGTCGGAGACCACGATGAAGGCGTCCATCCGCCGGGCCGCCTCGATCCAGTGGCCGGCGTTGGCGGTCGACTGGAACGGGTTCGTCACCTGGATCCAGAGCCAGCGGAGCGTCCCGTCCTCCAGGTCGCGCATCATCTGGGTGATGTGGCTCCCGATCCTGGGGTTGAGCGTCCCCGCCGGGAGGCGCCAGATCCCCTCGGCGCGCGCGCGGTGCGCCGGGTCGTCGACGACCATGTCGGCCGGGAGCCGGTGGCTGAAGGTGCCGACCTCGCGGGCCGTCCCGCAGGCCGACGGCTGCCCGGTGAGCGAGAAGGCGCCGGCGCCGGGGCGCGCCTGCTTCCCGGTGAGCAGGTGGAGCATGTAGGCCTGCTCGTTCACCCAGGTGCCGCGGGTGTGCTGGTTGAAGCCCATGGTCCAGTAGGAGACGAGCTTGCGCCCGGGATCGGCGTACTCGGCGGCGAGCAGCTTGAGCTTGGCGGCGAAGGACTCCAGCGGCTCGTCGGGGTCCCCCTTGGCGAGCGGCGCCACGAAGTCGAGCGTGTAGGGCTCGACGGCCCGGGCGAAGTCCTCGAAGGAGACGAGCCAGTGCTGGCCGGCGCGCTCCGGGTGCTGCGCCCGCTCGTGCCGCGCCGCGGGATCGAGCCCCCGCCCGATCGCCTCCTCCCGGGTGAGCACCACCACCCGCTGGCGCGCCAGGGTGTCGAGCTCCGCCGGGAAGGCGTGCGCCGCGTCCTCCCGCATCCCGAAGCCGACGTCGGCCGGGCCGGTGGCGAAGACCGCGTGGCGCTCCACGAACCCCCGATCGACGGCGCCGCGGTGGATCACCTCCCGCGCCAGGTAGTTCCAGAGGGCGAGGTCGGTGTTCGGCCGGAAGACGATCTCCAGATCGGCCATCTCCGACGACCGGTTGCCGAAGGTGGTCAGGTTCACGATCCGGTAGCCCGGGGTCCGCCGCCGCTGATCGACGATGCGCGCCCAGAGCATGGGGTGCATCTCGGCCATGTTGCTGCCCCAGAGGCAGACCGTGTCGGTCAGCTCGATGTCGTCGTAGCAGCCCGCCGGCTCGTCGATCCCGAAGGTCTGCATGAAGCCGGCGACCGCCGAGGCCATGCAGTGGCGGGCGTTGGGATCGAGGTTGTTGGAGCGCCAGCCGGCCTTCACCAGCTTCGACGCCGCGTACCCCTCCATGATCGTGTACTGGCCGGAGCCCATCACCCCGACGCCGGTCGGGCCGAGCGCGGCGTGGGCCCGGGTCCACTCGCGCTTCATGACGTCGAAGGCCTCCTCCCAGGAGACCTCCGTGAAGTCGCCGCGCTTGTCGAAGACCCCGCCCCGCTTGCGCAGGAGCGGCCGGGTCAGCCGGTCCGCGCCGTAGAGGATCTGCGCGTTGGCGTACCCCTTGACGCAGAGGAGGCCCCGGTTGACCGGGCTGTCCGGGTCGCCCTTCACCGCCACCACCCGCCCGTCCCGGGTGGCGATCTGGATGCCGCAGCCGGTCCCGCAGAAGCGGCAGACGCCCCGGTCCCAGCTCCAGCCCTTCGCCTCCTCCGGGAGCGCCGGGAGCGGCAACCCGGCGGCGCCGATCACCGCCGCGGTCACCCCCGCCTCGAGCAGCTCGCGCCGCGTCAGCTCCCAGGCCATGGTCGCTCCTCCCGTCCGCCAGCGGCCGAGGCTGCAAGCCCGGGGCCGCGGCGCCGGTGGCCCCGTACCGCCCGATCCGGCGGAGGATCGGCCCGGGCGCCGCCGATCCGGTCGAGCCGATCAGCCGATCGGATCCGCCCGACCGGAGAGCCCCATCCCGTACCGCTTCATCTTCCCCTGCAGGGTGGTGGGGCGAAGCCCGAGGATCGCCGCGGCGCCGTCCGGTCCGTAGACCTTCCCGCCGCTCGCGACGAGTGCGCGCTCGATGAGGGTTCGCACCTCCTCGTCGAACGGGCCGGGGACGCCCCGCCCCCTCCCCGCCTCCTGCCCGCCGGGCGCGAGCGGCGGGCCGGGCGGACCGGGCGGCTCGAGCGCCTCCCCCGGCGACAGGATGAGGGCGCGCTGGACGTAGTTCTCGAGCTCGCGGACGTTCCCGGGCCAGTCGTGGCGCTCGACGGCGGTCCAGAACGCGTCGGGGATCCGGGGCGGGCGCCGGTGCATCGCGGCGGCGTGCCGCTCGAGGAAGTGGAGGACGAGCGGGCGGAGGTCGGCGCGCCGCTCCCGGAGCGGCGGGAGCCGGACCGGGAAGACCGCCAGCCGGTAGTAGAGGTCCTCGCGGAAGCGCCCCTCGGCCACGAGCCGCTCGAGATCGCGGTTGGTGGCGGCCACCACCCGCACGTCCACCTTGACCGGCTCGGCCCCGCCGACCCGGGAGAGCTCGCGCTCCTGGAGCACGCGGAGGAGCCGCACCTGGACCGGCAGCGGCGCGTCGCCCACCTCGTCGAGGAAGATCGTCCCGCCGTCGGCCTGCTCGAACCGGCCGGCGTGGCGCCGGAGCGCGCCGGTGAAGGCCCCCTTCTCGTGGCCGAAGAGCTCCGACTCCACCAGCCCCTCCGGGATCGCCCCGAGGTTGACCGCGACGAAGGGGGCGCCGAAGCGGGGCGAGAGATCGTGGACCATCCGCGCCAGCCCCTCCTTCCCCGCGCCGGTCTCGCCCCGGACGAGGACGGTGGTCTCCGACGGCGCCACCCGGCGCACCTGCTCGACGACCGCCCGCATCGGCGCGCTGTCGGCGACGTACCGCGCGTCGCGCCGGATCAGCCGGAGCTCCTCCTTGAGGATCGCGTTCTCCCTCCCGAGGAGGCCGTTGAGCCGCCGGACCTCCTCGACCAGCAGGCTGTTGTGGAGGGCGATGGCGACGAGCCAGGCGACCTGCCGGGCCACCTGGAAGCAGCAGTCGAGGAGCCCCTCCCGCGGCGGGTGGGCGATCTCGAGCACCCCGAGCGCCTGCCCCTCGAACACCAGCGGGAAGGCGACCAGGGAGCCGTAGCCGAGCTCCGCCAGGCGCGGCTCGTCCGCGTAGCGCGGCGCCGCCGGCGCGAGCGGGTCGATCACCACCGGAGCGCGCGTCGCGAGCGCCTGCCCGGCGGCGGTGCCGGCGAGCTCGAAGGTCCGGCCGACCTCGGCCGACGGGTGGCGGGGGTCGGAGACCAGCGCGACCAGCGCGCGCCCGGGGGGCTGCCCGTCGAGCCGGTGGATGACCACCCGGGTGGCGCCGAAGCGCCGCTCGAGGAGCTGCCCGGTCCGGGAGAGGACCGACTCGAGGTCGACCGTCGAGAGGACCGCCTGGATCGCCTCCTCCACGGTCCGCTGGTGGTCGTCGTGGGTGATGATCGGCAGCGCCATTCGCTCCTCCAAGTTACCGCCACCCACCCGTCGTTGCACGCCCACCCACGCGGCGGTGCCACCCCGGCAGGGGGGCGTGGGATCGGCCTGTTCCCGGGGAGATGGCCGTTGGCGCGCCGCATGCTCTGCAAGCGCGTGGCCCAGCCGTCCGGATCGCCCGGAGGCGCGCCCGGGAGCCTTGCGATGGAAGCGATCGAGACGCTGATGGCGGAGCACCGGATCATCCTGCGCGGCTGCGATGCGCTCCAGTCCTTCGCCGAGGAGGTCCGCCGCGGCGGGGGCGAGCCGGCCGAGCTGGCGCGCTTCGTCGCCTTCATCCGCGAGTTCGCCGACGCCCACCACCACGCCAAGGAGGAGAACTTCCTCTTCGCGGCGATGGTCGAGGCCGGCTTCCCGAAGGAGGCCGGGCCGATCGCGGTGATGCTCTTCGAGCACGACGCCGGGCGGCGCCACGTGGCGGAGCTGGCCGAGCTCGCCGGCCGGACGTCCCCCTGGACCGGCGAGGATCGCGAGCGCGTGGGCGCCGCGGCGATCGGCTACGCCGACCTCCTCCGCGGCCACATCCACAAGGAGGACGCCATCCTCTACCCGATGGCCGAGCAGCGCCTCCCCGCGCCGCTCGCGCGGAGCGTGGACGACCAGGCCGCCGCCTTCGAGGCGGCGCACGCCGCCGACCGCGAGCGCCTCGAGGCGCTCGGCGGCGAGCTGGTGCGACGCCACGCGCCCCCGCTCGCCGCGACCGCGTGACCGCCCGCGGCGGGTCGCGGCCCGCGGCGCCGCGTGGCATCCTCCCTCCGCCGATGCCCCTCGCCCCCGGATCCCGCGGCGCGCCGGCCGAGCCGCGCCCCCGCTCGCTCCTGCCGCCCGAGCACGGCGCCTGGGGACAGCTCGCCCTGCCGCTCGCCTCGGCGCTCCTGGTCGGCCGGCCCGCGCCCGCCCCCCTCCTCCTCGCCCTCGCGGTCGTGCTCGCCTTCCTCGCCCACGAGCCCGCGCTGGTGGCGCTCGGCCACCGCGGGGTCCGCGCCCGCGACGCCGAC
>JAJXSQ010000168.1 GCA_021784495.1 Myxococcales bacterium
CCGGCTTCATCGTGAACCGGATCCTGATCCCGCTCCTGAACGAGGCCTGCTTCGCGCTCCAGGAGGGGCTGGCCTCCCCCCAGGACATCGACACCGCGGTGCGCCTCGGGCTGAACCACCCGATGGGCCCGCTCACCCTCGCCGACTTCATCGGCCTCGACACCTGCCTCGCCATCGCCGAGGTGCTCCACCGCGAGCTCGGCGAGGACAAGTACCGCCCGGCGCCCATCCTCCGGTCCCACGTCGCGGCGGGGTGGCTCGGACGGAAGAGCGGCCGCGGCTTCTTCGCCTACCCGGGGTGACGCACATGGAGCGCGAGCAGATTCGCTGGGAGGTGGCGGACGGGATCGCGACGCTCACCGTCGATCGCCCGAAGCAGCTCAACGCGCTCGACCGGCGGACGCTCGAGGAGATCCGCGGGGCGATCGACGAGGCGCGGCGGAGCCCGGGCCAGATCCGTGCGCTGATCGTGACCGGGGGAGGGGAGAAGGCCTTCGTCGCCGGCGCCGACATCGCCGAGATGTCCCGCCTCGGCCCCGGGGAGGCGCGCGAGTTCGCCGCGCTGGGGCAGGCGACCCTGGCGGCGCTCGAGGCGCTGCCGATCGTGACCGTCGCGGCGGTGAACGGGTTCGCCCTGGGCGGCGGCTGCGAGCTGGCGATGGCCTGCGACCTCGTCTACGCGAGCGAGCGGGCGCGCTTCGGGCAGCCCGAGGTGAACCTCGGGCTCATCCCGGGCTTCGGCGGGACGCAGCGGCTCACCCGCCGGGTCGGGCTGATGCGGGCCAAGGAGATCGTCCTCTCCGGCGAGACCCTCGACGCCGCCCGGGCCGTGGCGGCGGGGCTGGCCCTCGAGGTCCTGCCCGCCGATCGGCTCCTCGACCACGCCCGGACCCGGGCCCGGACCATCGCCTCCCGGGGCCCCGCCGCGGTCGCCCTCGCCAAGCGCGTGCTGCAGTCCGGCGCCGACCTCCCCCTCCCGGCCGCCCTCGACCTCGAGCGGATCTCCTTCGCCGGGCTCTTCGGCCAGGCCGAGGCGCGAGAGGGGATGGCCGCCTTCCTCGAGAAGCGGCCGCCGCGCTTCACCGGCGCCTGACGGCGCGATCCCGCCGGAGGGCCGCCGCGCGGCCCTCCGGCTCCCTGCATGGAGGAGCGATGGACATCGAGCTGACCGACGAGCAGCGCCAGGTGCGGGACCTCTGCCGGGAGTTCGCGGCCAAGGAGCTCCGCCCGAACGCGCGCCGCTGGGACGAGCACCACGAGTTCCCGGCCGAGGCCGTCCGCCAGCTGGGCGCGATGGGGCTCATGGGCGTCGCCATCCCCGCGGAGTGGGGCGGGGCGGGAATGGACGCCGTCTCCTACGCGCTGGCGATGGAGGAGATCTCGCGCGGCTGCGCCGGGACCGGCGTGATCATGAGCGTCTCGAACTCGCTCTACTGCGATCCGGTCTTCAAGTACGGGACCGACGCCCAGCGGGAGCGGTTCCTGCGGCCGCACGCCTCGGGGGCCAAGCTCGGCGCCTTCGCGCTCACCGAGCCGGCGAGCGGCTCGGACGCCGCCGAGATGCGCACCGTGGCGGTCCGCCGGGGCGACCGGTACGTCCTCGACGGCTCGAAGAACTACATCACCAACGGCCCCCAGGCCGAGCACCTCCTCGTCTTCGCCATGACCGACCGGAGCAAGGGCCACCGGGGCATCAGCGCCTTCCTGGTGCCGACCGACGCCCCCGGCCTGACCCGGGGGAAGCCGGACGACAAGGTCGGCATCCGCGCCTCGGGCTCCTGCTCGATCTTCTTCGAGGGCTGCGCCGTCGAGGAGTCGCAGCGGCTCGGCGGAGAGGGGGACGGGTTCAAGATCGCGATGGCCACCCTCGACGGCGGGCGGATCGGCATCGCCGCCCAGGCGCTGGGGATCGCCCGGGCGGCGCTCGAGGAGGCGGTCGCCTACGCCCGCGACCGGAAGGCCTTCGGGCAGCCGATCGCCCAGTTCCAGGCGATCCAGTTCATGCTCGCCGACATGGCGACCGAGCTCGACGCGGCCCGGCTCCTCGTCTGGCGCGCCGCGACGCTCAAGGATCGGGGGGTCCGCCACTCGGCGGAGAGCGCGATGGCCAAGCTCTACGCCTCGGAGATGAGCGAGCGGGTCACCTCCCGGGCGATCCAGATCCACGGCGGCCTCGGCTACATGCGGGAGTGCGACGCCGAGCGTCACTGGCGCGACAGCCGGATCACCCAGATCTACGAGGGGACGAGCGAGATCCAGCGGCTGGTCATCTCCTCCGCGGTCCTCAAGGGCTGAGCGGCGCGGCGAGGCGCACCGTGACCTTCGAGCCGACCGAGCCCCAGGCCGCCGTCGCCGCCGCGGCCCGGGCCGTGGCGCGGGGGATCCTCGCGCCGCAGGTGCGCGCCGCCGAGCGCGAGGGGCGCTTCCCCGACGCGGTCATGCGGGCGCTCGGCGAGGCGGGGCTGCTCGCCATGAACGTCCCGTCCGAGCACGGCGGCTCCGAGACCGGCGCGATCGCCGCCGCCCTGGCGCTCGCGGAGATCGCCGCGGTCGATCTCGCCGCCTCGGTCGTGGTCGGGGTCACCAACATGGTCGCGGAGACGATCGCGCGCTTCGGGACCGAGCCCCAGCGCCGCCGGCACCTGCCGCCGCTCGCCTCGGGCGCGGCCTTCGCCGGCGCCTTCGCCCTCTCCGAGCCGGGCGCGGGCAGCGATCCCGCGGCGCTCACGACCCGAGCGACCCGGACCGGCGCCGGGTGGGTGATCGACGGGGAGAAGCAGTGGATCACCAGCGGCGACCTGGCCGGGGTCCTGATCGTCTGGGCGCGGACCGATCCCGCCGCCGGCGGAGGCGGGTTCACCGCCTTCCTCGTCGAGCGGGGCGCCCCCGGCCTCACCGTCGGCCGCCACGAGCGGAAGATGGGGATCCGCGGGTCGACGACGGTGAGCCTCGTCCTCGACCGCTGCGAGGTCGCCGACGAGGCCCGCCTCGGCGCGCCGGGGGCGGGGCTGCCCATCGCCCTCGCCGCCCTCGACGGAGGCCGCGTCGGCATCGCCGCGCAGGCGACCGGCACCATCCGCGCCGCGCTCGACGCGAGCCGGTCCTACGCGCTGGAGCGGCAGGCCTTCGGCCGGCCCATCGCCGAGCACCAGGCGATCGCCTTCGCCCTCGCCGACATGGCCGTCGATCACGACACCGCCCGGCTCCTGACGCTGCGCGCGGCGGCGCTCAAGGAGGCGGGGCGCCCGTTCCACCGCGAGGCCTCGATGGCCAAGCTGCTGGCGAGCGAGGCGGCCCAGCGGGCGGTGTCGCGCGCGGTCCAGATCCACGGGGGGAACGGCTACACCGAGGACTACCCGGTCGCGCGCCTCTTCCGCGACGCGCGGGTCCAGACCATCTACGAGGGGACGAGCGAGATCCAGCGGCTGGTGATCGCGCGCGAGCTGCTGCGGTGAGCGCCGCCGGACGGGGCCGGGGGCCCCGCGACCTCGCCCCGGGGGATGGTCTCGCCGCCGCGCCGCGGCAAGCCGATCTGCGCCGGCCGCTTGGGGCCCGGTCGCGCGCCGCCGGGCGCCGCGGCGTTGACACGCGGCGCGGCGATCGTTAGCAGACAGGGCGATGGAGCCGATCCTGTCGAGCGGAGACCTGGCACGCGCCACCGGGAACACGGTCCGGACCATCCGCTTCTACGAGGAGGAGGGGCTGATCCGGCCGGCGACGGTCTCCGGGGGGGGCCACCGCCGCTACGACGAGGCGGCGCTCGAGCGGCTGCGCCTGGTCACCGACCTGCGGGAGGTCGGCCTGTCGGTCTGCGAGGTGCGCTCGATCCTCGAGCTGCGGGCCGGGTGCCGGACCGCCGCCGAGTTCGCCCTCCGGCTCCGCGACGTGATGGAGCGCCACCTCGAGGCGGCGCAGGCGCGGCTCGAGCGGCTCCGGCGGATGCGGCGGGAGCTGCTCGACTCGCTCGCGCTGGTGGAGGCGCGCCTCCGCGCCGAGGGCGGGGCGGCCCAGTGCCCCTGCGCGGTCGCCGAGGCGACCAACGCGCCCCGGATCGTGAAGGTGCTCGCGGGGCAGGAGGGCTGCGCGTGCGGCGGCCACGGCCCGGCGCCGGGTGCGTCGGGCGGCTCCCCCTGATGCTCGGCGAGTTTCCATAATATACATTATCAGACGCTACGATCTTCGGGCGGGAGCGGGAGGACCCGCCGCGCTCGCCCGGCCGCGGGCGGCGCCATCCCGTCAGAACTGCACGTGGATCCGGCCGGTGACGACGTTCACCGGGCCGCGGGCGCTGTCGTAGGCCGGGTCGACGATGGGCTGGTAGTCGATCCCGAAGGTGATCCGGTCGGTGATCGCCCAGTCGTAGTAGACCTCCCCGAGCACCTCGGGCGCGTAGGCCAGCCGGCCGTCGCCGATGATGAAGCCGTAGCCGCCCGCCGCGAGGTAGCGGCGGTGGATGTCGGAGAGGCCGCTCACCACGATCCCCACCCCGGCCTGGTCGTCGGGGCGGCCCCAGCGCGCGCCCGACTGGACCAGCCCGAGGGCGGCGGACCGGTCGATCTCGGTGAAGGCCCAGGTCTCGTTCCGCCCGTCGTTGTAGCTGACGCGGACGAAGGCCCCGAGGCCGCCGCCGAGCTCCTGGTTCGCGCTCGCCGCGAACCCCGCCTTGGTCCGGCCCGGGGCCCGGGTGGAGACCACGTCCGGCGCCGTCGGCGAGGCGGCGAGCGCGTCGGCGTAGCTGCCCATGGGCGCGGTGTTGAGGAAGGCGAGCGCCCGGACGGCGCCCGGGTGGCCGCCGGGCGCCACCCGCGCCTCCACCTCGCCGACCAGCCCCCGCGACCGGCCGACGTCCCACTGCAGGTCCATCCCGTTGGCCGTCTTCGGCTCGAGGAAGGCCCCGGCCCGGACCGACCACCAGTCGATCGAGAGATCGGCCGCGGCGCCGTAGGTGTACCCGTGGGTGTCGGCCGGGTAGTCGTAGGCGGCCGAGGCCCAGAGCCCCCAGCTCATGAAGCCGGTGTGCGGGTCGCTCGCCAGCGGGTTCACGTCGAAGATGTCGGTGGTGGCCATCTTCCCGACCGTGAGGGTGAGCGCGTCGCGGTCGCGGGTGACCGCGAGCTGGTTCGGGCCGCCCTCGACCCGGAGGGTGCCGCCCCCGAGCCCGAGGACCTGCCGGAGGAAGGCGCGCCCGACCGTGACCGCCGGCGTGGGATCGCCGATCCGGTAGACCTCGCCGCTCGGGAACGCGGCGACCCCGAGCGTCGAGCTGAGGCCGCGCCCGCCGGCGAGCTCCGGCTGGAGGTAGACCCCGGCGCCGCTCCAGAGCCGCGCCCCGAGGAAGAGGTCGGCGACCACCGAGGTGGCCGACTCCTCCTCCGGCCGGAGGCTGTTCTTCCCCGACCACCGGGCGGAGAAGGCCGGGTGCCACTGGGTCGCGACCGTGGCCTGGTAGTGGACCGAGAAGCGCTCGTCCTCCGCCGGCGCCGGGGCGATCGCCACTCCCTCGCCCCCCGCCGGCGCCGCCGGGCGCTCCGGCCCGGGGCCGGAGCCGACCGGCGCGGCGATCCCGGCCGCCAC
>JAJXSQ010000169.1 GCA_021784495.1 Myxococcales bacterium
TGCTGCAGGATCACCACCCGGACCCGGCTGGTGACGGCGGGGAGGAGGGCGCAGACGCAGAGCCGCTCCGGCCGCAGGCAGCGGCGGCAGATCGCCCGGGGCTCCGGCGCCGCCTCCCGCCCCGGCGCCGCGGTCGCGCCGCCCGCCGCCGTCCCCGCCGCCGAGCCTCCGTCGACGTGGGCGGCCATCAGACGAACGCGTTGTTCATGATCTCGCCGAACCCGCCGCCGCCGGGGACGATGTACTGGTGGTCGTCGAGCCCGCGCTCCTCCTCCCACCGGGCGCCGGGCGGGCCGAGGAGCACCTCGGGCGGCGACAGCCCGCGGTCGAGCCGGAGGGCGTAGACGATCACCTCCGGGTGGGCGACGGTCATCGCCCGCAGGTACTCCGGGGTGACGATGAGGTGGAGGGCGAGGATCCGGCGCGGCCTCCCCGGCACCTCCCGCGCGTAGAGGTCGATGGCGGCGAGGAGCGTGCTCGCGGTCGCGCCCATCGGGTCGGGGAAGAGCAGGAACGCCCCCTCCACGTCCCCGCCGATCTTCACCCCCCCGATCCCGGCGCCGGTCACCCGCTGCCCGTCGCCGAGCGTCCGGCTCATGAAGAGGTGGTCCTGGCGCACGAGCGCCGGATCGAAGGTCTCGTTCAGCAGGTCGTAGACCACCTGCGAGGGGATCGCGCCGGCGCGCGCGATGTCGACCGTCACCGCCCGGACCGCGCCGTCGACCACCTCCCCCTCGAAGACCGCCTGCGGAGCGGAGGCGATCATCCGCGTCGGCACCGCGACCGCCCGGCGGGGAAACTCGGCGGCGATCACCGTCCGGATCAGGTCCCCGTAGAGCGACCGGACGAGCCGGTTGATCTCCGGCTGCACCGTCTCCGGCGCGCAGAGGGTGGCGAGCTGGCCGAGGAGGAGGGGGTTCGCGAGGAGGTGGACGGTGGAGGGGTACCGGTGCTCGATCTCGCTCGGGCGATATGGGATGGTCCGGTAGGCGTGGTCTCGCATGGTCGGGGAGCATACCGCGCGGCCCGAGAGGAGGACCGGCATGCCCGACCGCAAGTGGCGCCCACCGCCGCCCGAGACCTGGATCCCGATCGCCTACGCCGGCGGCGGGCTCCTGGCGCTCGCCGGCCTGCGGCTCCTCCTCGCGCGAGCGGGCGCTCCGGCCGCGCCCGGCGTCCCCCCCCCGGGGCTCGCGGGGACCTGGGTCCTCCTCTGGAGCGCCGTCGCCCTCCACCTCGGCCTGCGCCGGATCCTCCCGCGGCTGCGGGAGACCGTCCGCCGACTCGAGGAGAGCGAGGCGCGCTACCGGGGGCTCTTCGAGACCTCCCCCGACGCCATCCTGATCCAGCGCGGGATGAACTTGGTCCTCGCGAACGAGGCGGCCGAGCGGCTCCTGGGCGCCGGGCGGGGGGCGCTGGTCGGCGTACCGGTCCTCGGGATCGTCTCCCCCGCCGATCACGATCGGGTGGTCCGGCGCACCGCGCAGGTCCTGGAGGGGAGGCCCCACGCCATCGCCGCCGAGCGGCAGCTCTGCCGCCTCGACGGCGGCACCTTCTCCGCGGAGGTGCGGGTCTCCAGCGCCGAGCACGAGGGGGTCCCGGCGGCCCAGGTGGTGATCCGCGACCTGAGCGACCTGCGCCGCCGGGAGGCCGAGCGGAACCGCCTCGACGGCGCGCTCCGCCTCCTCCTGGCGGCGAACGAGGCGCTCGTCCGGGCCCGCGGCGAGACCGAGCTGCTCCAGGAGGTCTGCCGGGCGTCGGTCGAGTCCGGCGAGATCCTGACCGCCTGGGCCGGCTTCGCGGAGCACGACGCGGAGCGCTCGCTCCGGGTCGTCGCCTCGGCCGGCCCCGCGGAGCCGGACATGACCCGCGTGCGGCTCACCTGGGGGGACGGCCCGGACGGGCAGGGACCCGCGGGCACGGCCGTCCGGAGCTGCAGCCCCTGCGTCGTCAACGACCTCGCCGCCGGCCCGGACGGCGCGTCCTGGCTCTCCTTCGCCCGCCGCCTCGGCGTGGGCTCGGCGCTCGCCCTCCCCATCGTGATCGGCACCGAGCGGATCGGCGTCCTCGGCTTCCTGGCCCGACGCCCGGGCGCCTTCGACGAGCCGGTCGTCCGGCTCCTCCGGCAGCTCGCCGACGACCTCGCCTACGGCCTGGAGGCCCTCCGGACGCGCGCGCTCCTCACCGCGGTCCTCGAGAACGCGCCCTACCCCGTCTTCGCGATCACCGCGGACGGCCGCTACCTCCTCGTCAACCGCGCCTGGGAGGCGACGATGGCGCTCCGGCGGGAGGACGTGGTGGGGGGGCCGCTCGCGGCCCGGGGCGAGCCCCGGCTCGCCGCCGACCTGCGCGAGCGCGCGCGCCAGGTGCTCTCGACCGGCTCGCCCCACCGCTCCTCCGACGCCTACGACCTCCCGGCCGGGAGGCGGACCCTCGACGTCATCCTCTTCCGGGTGGCCGCGGCCGGCGGGCCGGAGGCGGTGGGCGGGATCGCGGTCGACGTGACCGAGCGGGTCGACGCCGCGGCCACGCTCCAGCACACCGGCGAGCAGCTCCGCGCGCTCGCGGCGCGCCTCCAGACGGTCCGCGAGGAGGAGCAGGCCCGGATCGCCCGGGACCTGCACGACGACCTGGGCCAGCTCCTCACCGGCCTCACCCTGGATCTCGGCTGGCTCGAGCGCCACCTGGGCGACCTCTCCGGTCCCGGCACCGGGCCCCTCCTCGACCGCGCGGTCGCCGCCTCCGAGCTCGCGTCGCTCATGGCGGCGGCGGTCCGCCGGATCGCCGCCGACCTCCGGCCCGGGGCCCTCGACCGGCTCGGGCTGGGCGCCGCCCTCCGGCAGCGCGGCCGCGGCTTCGCCGAGCGCAGCGGGATCGCCTGCGAGGTGGTCGTCCCCGACGACCTGCCGCCGCTCCCCGAGCCGGCCAGCACCGCCCTCTGGCGCATCTGCCAGGAGGCGCTCACCAACGTGACCCGCCACGCGGACGCCCGCCAGGTCCGGATCGAGCTGGCGATCGCGGGGAGCGACGCGGTCCTGACCGTGGAGGACGACGGGCGCGGGATCCCTCCCGAGGCGCCGGAGCGCGGGCTCGGCTTGCTCGGCATGCGCGAGCGCGCGACGATGGCCGGCGGCACCCTGACCTGGGGCGCCGGCCGGGCGGGCGGCGCCGCGATCGCGGCGCGGGTGCCGATCCTCCCCGCGCCCGGCGGCGGAGCGGCGGCATGACCCGGATCCTGATCGTGGACGACCACGAGGTGGTGCGACGCGGGCTCGCCCAGCTGCTCGCCGAGGCCTTCCCCGGCGCGGAGATCCCGGCGGCCGGGGACGGCGCGGCGGCGCTCGCCGAGATCGCCGAGCGGCTCCCCGCGGCGATCCTCCTCGACGTCAACCTGCCCGGGCGGAGCGGGCTCGACGTCCTCGAGGAGATCCACCGGCGCTGGCCGTCGCTCCCGGTCCTCGTCGTCTCCGCCTACCCCGAGGAGGAGTTCGCCGTCCGCTGCCTGCGGCTCGGCGCCGTCGGCTACGTCACCAAGACCGCCGCCGCCGCCGAGCTGGTGGCGGCGGTGCGCAAGGCGCTCTCCGGCGGCCGCTGGGTCTCCCCCGCCCTGGCCGAGCGCCTCGCCGGCCTGCTCGGCGGCGGGGCCAGCCAGCCGGCGCACGAGACCCTCTCCAACCGCGAGCTCCAGGTCCTCCGGCTCGTCGCCACCGGCCGCTCGCTCAAGGAGATCGCCGGCCTCCTGGAGCTCTCGGAGAAGACCATCGCGACCTACCGGGCCCGGCTCTCCGAGAAGCTCGGCGTCTCGACCAACGTCGATCTGACCCGCTACGCGCTGCGCCACCACCTGGTCGACTGAGGCCCCCGCCGGCGGTGCGTCCCGTCGGGCGAAGACCCGACGCCGGCGTCGGGGGGAGACGGCCGGCCGCGGCGGATCCGCCCGCTACCTCGCGCGCCCGCGGTCGGCCAGGATGGCCGCATGGCGGGGTTCCGCGGCGTCGTCCCGATCGTCCGGCGCGGGGGGATCGAGGTCCTGGTGGTCGAGCGCTCCTCGCACCTGCGCGAGCGGATCGCGGCGCTCGCCTCCGAGGCCCCGGGGATCGCCGGCGTGACCGCGGTCGGATCCCACGACGACGCGCTGGTGGCCGCGCTCCTCGAGCGGCGCGACGCCATCGTCCTCGACATCGATCCGGAGGACGGCACCGGCCTGCGCGGCCTCGAGCTCCTCCGCGCCATGTGCCCGGCCGCGAAGCTCCTGGTGATCTGCGACGACGTGGAGCCGGAGCTCCTCGCGTCCTGCGCCGCCCTGGGGGCCGACGGCGTCTACCAGAAGCCCCAGGAGCTCGACGGGCTGGCGGCCGACCTGGCCGCGCTCGCCCGAGGCGCCCCGGCGACCCGGGCGACGACCACGATCTCGTAGAGGACCCGGTTCCCGCCGTCGTCGGCGACCGAGCAGAGCGTCCGGCCCGGCGCGAGGGCGGTCAGGATCCCCTTGCCGTCGCGGGAGACCACCGCCACCGAGGGATCGTCGCAGATGGGGGCCCAGCGCGGCACCATCTGGTGGGTCTCCCCCACCCGCAGCACGAGCCGCGTCGGCGGCGCCGGCTGCGGCACCGACGGATCCCGCCCCTCGTCCTGGGCGGCCGGGGATCCGGTCGGCGTGGCGGAGGTCCCGCCGAGCGGCGGCGAGGCGAGGAGGCCGGCGAGGGCGATGACCGCCGAGGCGCGCATGGCACGAGCGCACCACCGGCGGCCGCCGCCGTCAAGGCCCCGCCCCGGGTGGGAGCGCGCGCTCAGGACGCCGGCGAGGGGGTCCGGAGCGCCTCCAGCTCCTGCCACCGGGCGTAGCCCTGCTCGACCTCGGCGGTCACCGCCTCGAGCTCCACCCGCAGCCCGGCGACCGTCGCCGCGGCGCGCTGGTAGGTCGCCGGGTCCGCGAGGGCCGACTCGATCGCCGCCTTCCGCTCCTCGGCCGCCAGGATCCGGGCCTCGATCCCCTCGAGCTCCCGCTGCTCCTTGAAGCCGAACCGGCGCGCCCGAGGGCGGGGGTCCTCCCTCCCCTCCCCGGCCTCCCGCCCATCCGCCGGAGGCGGCGGGCGCGCCTCCGCCGGGGTCGCGGCGGCGGCCCCCCCGCGCCGGGCGACCAGATCCGCGTAGTTCCCGGGGTGGCGGACGACGCGCCCCTCCCCCTCGAAGACCAGGAGCGAGGTGGCGACCTTGTCGAGGAAGTAGCGATCGTGGGTGACGAGGAGCACGCTCCCGCCGAACTCCAGCAGGAGCCGCTCCAGCACGTTGAGCGTGACCAGGTCGAGATCGTTCGTCGGCTCGTCGAGCACCAGCACGTTGGCCCCCTCCGCCAGGAGCCGGGCGAGGAGGAGCCGGTTCCGCTCCCCGCCGGAGAGCGCCTTCACCGGGAGCGCCTGGAGGGACGGTGGGAAGAGCAGGTCGTCGAGGTAGTCGCGCAGCGCGACCTTCCGCTCGCCGATCGCGACCCAGTCCTCGCCGGTCCGACCGGGGCCGCCGCCGCCGGCCGCCTCGTAGACCGTGGCCTCCGGAT
>JAJXSQ010000170.1 GCA_021784495.1 Myxococcales bacterium
CGGGGCGGAAGACCCAGATCACCGGGAGGCGATCGCCGGGGTCGGCGAAGCGGCGGAGGTAACGGCGCGGGAGGAGGGTGGGCATCGGGGCACCGCGGGCGGCCGGGCTCCGGCCGGGTCGACCGGGAGCCTAGCAGCCGCGGCCCGCGGGTGCCCGGGTTCCGGCCGCGGCCGGGCGGGCTGCCCGGCGATCGGGCAGCCGGCTGCCGGACGGGCGATCAGCGCGCGCCCGCCGGCGCCCGATCGGCCGCCACCGGAGCGGAAAAACGGCGCGGCACGGCCGCTGCAACCGGGGCCGGGTGCGGCGACGACGAGCAGCACGCGCCGGCAGTCCCACCCGCACCGCCACCGCCACGAGGGAGAACGCCACATGGCCGAAGGACCGACCACCACCCCGGGCTCGTCCGGCTCGACGTCGCAGCGCGCGACGCTCGGCCTGACCGGCCTCACCATCAACGCCATGGCGCTCATCGCGCCCGGCGCCTTCCTCTGGCTCACCTTCCAGATGCAGGCGCTCTACGGCGCCCCCATGGCCGGCGCCGCCATGTGGTTCGGCATCCTCGCGGCGCTGGCCCTCTGCTTCGCCACCGCCATCAGCTACGCCGAGCTCTCCAAGCTCTACCCCGGCGCCGGGTCGTCCTACTTCTTCGCCGAGCAGGCCTTCCTCAACCGGACCAAGGCCTACCGCTTCGCCCGGGTGGCCAAGTTCGTCACCGGGTGGGCCTCGCACCTCTACTACTGGGTCTACCCCGGCGCGATGGTCGGGGTGACCGCGATCCTGAGCGGCTACCTGCTCAACCAGTTCTTCCCGGACACCTTCAGCGGCACCTACAACAGCCTCCTCTTCATGGCGGTCTTCTGCGTCGTCTTCGCGCTCGGCATCGCCTACATCGCCTTCCGCGGCGTCACCGGCACGACCGGGGTGAACTTCGCGATCAACGTGGTCCAGATCGCCGCCCTGCTCGTCTTCTCGGTGATCGCCATCTCCTACCGGCTCGGCCACGGCGAGGGCGCGACCGCCTACCACCTCTCCGGCGGCGTGCCGGTCAGCTACGTCGTCGCCCAGGAGCCGGTGCTGGAGAACGGCAAGCCCAAGCTCGACCCGACCGGCCAGCCGGTCCTGCAGGACCGGGCCGACGCCGACGGCACCCCGGTGCCGCTCCTCAAGGACGGCCGGCCGGTCCCCTTCACCATCAGCTACGCCGCCGACGCGGCCACGACCCTGGAGCCCTCCGACGCGGACCACCCCAAGGACCTCACCCCGCACTTCAAGTTCCACACCTCGGCCGCCTCGGTGGTCGCGCCGCACGGCTTCTCGCTGATCTTCATCCAGGCCTGCATCGCCATCCTGATCCTCGTCGGCTTCGAGTCGGTCACCTCCATGGGCGAGGAGGCGCGCAACGCCAAGCGGGACATCCCCCGGGCGGTCCTGCTCTCGCTCGGCATCCAGGGGATCGTGATGTACGCGGTGGAGTACTTCGCGGCCAACTACTTCCTCAACCAGGGGTACACGCTGGCCGACGCCGGCGCCTCCGGCGCGCCGCTCGGCGACATGATGGTGATCGTCGGGACCTGGCTCTTCGGCAGCTACAAGCTCGGCCGCGCCTTCATGCTCGTCCAGGCGGCGACCGTCTTCCTGGCGCTCATCGGCACGACGCTCTCCTGCCTCTCCACCGGCGCCCGGGTCACCTACGCCATGGGGAAGGACGACGAGGTCCCCGGCCACTTCGGCATGCTCCACGGCCGGACCCTCACCCCGCACCGGGCGATCTGGACCCTGGCGATCCTCTCGGCGGTGATCGGGATCCTCACCGTGATCACCTACCTGGGCGGCACCACCCCGGCGCCGCTGGAGGCCAAGTACCAGGGCTTCTGGTACGCCTTCGGCCTCTTCAAGCCCGAGGCCTACCCGTCGCTCCCCAACTCGCTGGTGATCGTCACCCTGGTGAGCAACTTCGGCACCTTCCTGCTCTACATGCTCACCAACGTGGTGGCCATGGTGGCCTTCAAGGAGCACGAGTCCTTCAACGGGTTCAAGCACATGTTCGTCCCGCTCTTCGGCCTCGTCGCCAACCTGCTCTGCATGCTCTTCTACCTGGTCGGCCCGTTCACCGTGTCGGGCATGAGCGTGAAGGAGCCGTACATCGCGCTCGCGGTGGTCGCCGGCTGGGGCCTCTACGGCGGCTACTACTTCCTCCGGGCGAGCAAGGCGAAGGGCAAGTCGGTGCTGGTCGAGAAGCCGGCCTGAGCCTTCCGCCCCGACCGATCGCGCGCTCCGCCGGGGTGCCGTCCCGTGGTCCACGGGGCGGCGCCCCGCCGCCGTCAGCCGCGCGGGTAGGCGTCGGTCCCCATCTCCAGCGCGTCGAGGCCGGCGTGCTCCACCTCGGCCGGCACGCGCATCCCCATGAGCCGGTCCACCAGGAGGAAGAAGCCGTAGGAGGCCCCGAAGACGAAGACCAGGTTGGCCGCCACCCCGACGAGCTGGGCGAGGAGCTGCCCGGGATCGCCGAAGAGCAGGCCGCGGACCGGGCCGGCCACCCCGTTCCAGCCCTCGCCGGAGCTGCCGTCGGCGAACAGGCCGAGGGCGATCGCCCCCCAGGCGCCGGCGGCGCCGTGGACGGCGATGGCGCCGACCGGGTCGTCGATCCGGAGGCGGCGCTCCAGCAGCCCCACCACCCAGACCACGAGGAGCCCGGCGACGAGGCCGATCAGGACCGCGGCCGCCGGGGCCACGAAGGCGCAGGGGCCGGTGATGGCCACCAGCCCGCCGAGCAGGCCGTTGCAGGCCATCCCCAGGTCGGGCTTGCGGACCGTGGCCCAGACGACGAGCAGCGCGGTGACCGCCCCGGCCGCCGAGGCGAGCATGGTGTTCACCGCGATGGCCGCGACGCGCGGGTCGGTGGCGGAGAGCGTCGAGCCGGCGTTGAAGCCGAACCAGCCGAAGGCCAGGACCAGCGTCCCCAGCACCGCCATGGGGAGGTCGTGGCCGGCCATCACCGCGATCGTCCCGTCGGCGCGGAACTTCCCGAGCCGGGGGCCGAGCACCAGCGTCCCGGCCAGCGCCGTCACCCCGCCGGTGAGGTGGACCACCGTCGAGCCGGCGAAGTCGACGTGGCCGTGGCCCAGGCCGAGGTTCACCCCGAGCGCCGAGAGCCAGCCGCCGCCCCAGACCCAGTTGCCGTAGAGCGGGTAGAGGAAGGCCGACATGAAGAGGCCGTAGAGGAGGAAGGCGGAGAACTTCCAGCGCTCGGCCATGGCGCCGGTGGGGATGGTGGCGGCGGTGTCCATGAAGACGGTGGCGAAGAGGAACATCGCCAGGGTCGCGGGATCGTGGGCGGCGGTGACCAGCGCGAAGCGGGCGGCGCCGACGAGCCCCCAGGGGTGGGCGGCGCTCCCGATCGCCAGCTCGTGGGCGCCGCCCAGGGCCGGGCCGAGCGTCGGCCACTCGGCGACCCCGCCCATCATCAGGCCGAAGCCGACCAGCCAGAACCCGAGGACGCCGACCGGGTAGATCACCAGGTTCATCGCCATGGTGTTGGCGGCGTTCCGGGCCCGGGTGAAGCCGGTCTCGACCAGCGCGAAGCCGGCCTGCATGAACATGACCAGGAAGGCGCCGAGGAGCACCCAGACCAGGTTGAGGGACTGCTCGAGGGGGGCCACGGGTCACCTCCGGCGTGCGGCGGGGCGGCCGGGATCCGCCGGCGCGACGGGCTGGCGGGCGCTCAGGGCGACCAGCGCCGCGAGCCCCAGGAGGGCGGCCGCGGCGGCGAGCCCGAGGACGAGCCGCCGCGACAGGTGGGGGCCGCCGCGCGCCCCGCCGGCGCCGGTGGTCGGATCGCGGGGCGGGACGGCCGAGGGGTCCTCGAGGTCGGCGAGCAGCGCTCCGGCGTCGGGGTAGCGGTCGCGCGGATCGCGCTCGATCGCCCGCAGGATGATCGCCTCCAGCGAGGGGTCGAAGCCGGGGACGTGGTAGCTCGGCGGCCGCGGGGGCTCGCTGGTCTTGGCCTTCATGAGCGCCCGGGGGTTGGCGCTGTCGTAGGGCAGGTGGCCGGTGAGCGCCTCGTAGAGGAGCATCCCCAGCGCGTAGACGTCGGTCCGGGCGTCGCCGCGGCGCCCCCGGATCTGCTCCGGCGCCATGTAGTCGGGGGTGCCGACGGTGTGGGAGAGGCCGGCCCAGGTGAGGCGCCGCTCCGACTCGATGAGGGCGATGCCGAAGTCGATGAGCTTGGCGCGCCCCTCGGCGGTCACCAGCACGTTCTCCGGCTTCACGTCGCGGTGGACCACGCCGTGCGCCTCGAGGTAGGCGAGCGCGTCGCAGACCTGCCGGGCGAGGTCGAGCGCCTGGTCGACCGGCAGCCGGCGGCCGCTCATCATCGCCCGCAGGCTCCGCCCCTCGACGAACTCCATCGCCAGGTACATCCGGCTCTTGGCGCGCGGCTTCAGGACCCGCACCACCCCGGGGTGGTCGAGCTTCTGGCCGATCTCCTCCTCCCGCCGGAAGCGCTCGGAGAAGACGATGTCGGCCTCGTACTGCACGTGGGGGATCTTGAGGGCGACCGGGATCCCGGAGAAGGTGTCGGTCGCCTTGAAGATCGACGCCATCCCGCTCCGGGCCAGGAGCTCGGTCAGCTCGTACTGGTCGAGCCGCTCGCCGACGGTGGGCTCGCGGATCACGCCGGACGGCTCGCGGAGGGCATGGCGGCAGCCTAGTGTGCGCGCCGCGCCGCGCGCAACCTTCGGGTCCGCGGGCGCCGGGGAAGGAGCGGAGCGGGGATGAGCGACTGCGAGCTGGAGTGCGCCGCCCGGACCGACGCCGGGACGGAGCGGGACGGCAACGAGGACTCCTGCCACGCGGCGCTGCTCGCGCCGGACCTCGCGCTGGCGGTGGTGGCCGACGGCGTGTCGAGCGCCGCCGGCGGGGAGATCGCCAGCGCGATGGCGGTGGAGGTGCTCCTGCGCGCTTACGGCGAGGAGGCGGCCGGCGCCGCCGGCCACCGGCTCTACCGGGCGGTGCAGCAGGCGAACATCGAGATCTACGATCGGGCCGTCGCCGTCCCCGAGCTGCGGGGGATGGCCACCACCCTCACCGCGGTGGCGGTGGAGCGGGGCGAGCTGACCGGGGTCCACGTCGGCGACAGCCGGCTCTACCTCCTCCGCGACGGGGCGATCACCCAGCTCACCAAGGATCACACGGTGGCGGCGGAGAAGGTCCGCTACGGCCTGCTCGGCGCCGAGAAGGCGCGGACCCACCCCGACCGCTCGGTCCTCACCCGGAGCGTCGGGCGCGAGCTGATCGTGAGCCGCGACCGGCTCTCCCAGCCGCTCCTCCAGGGCGACCTCCTCCTCCTCTGCAGCGACGGGCTCCACGGGGTCCTCGCCGACGAGGAGCTCCCCGCGCTGGTGGCCGGGCGCGGCGCCGCCGAGGCCTGCGCGGCGCTCCTCGAGGCGGCGAACCGGCGCGGGACCCCGGACAACCTGAGCGCCGCGGTGGTGCGCGTGGTCGGGCCGGTGCCGGCGCGCGACGGCG
>JAJXSQ010000171.1 GCA_021784495.1 Myxococcales bacterium
CGGCGGCCGGCTCGACCCAGGCGGCCGTCCAGGGGCAGCGCAGGCCCGCCGCCACGCGCCGCGCGGCCCGGACCAGCTTGGCCGACGCCGGCGCCGGCCCGACGCAGACCATCAGCCGCTCCCCGGTCGCCCAGGTCTCGCGGACGCCGTGCGCCTCCCGGAACGCCTGGACGTCGGCGTCGACCCGCTCCGCCATGCGCCGCAGGGCGATCTCGCGGAGCGCCAGCAGGTTCCCCCGCTGGAAGAAGTGGAGCGCGGCGCGCGACGCCTGCTCCGGCAGGTAGACCTTCCCCTCCCGGAGCCGGGTGAGCAGCTCCTCCGGCGCGATGTCGACCAGCTCGATCTCGTCGGCGCGGTCGAGGACCGAGTCGGGGACCGTCTCGCGCACCGTGACGTGGGTGATGGTGGCGACCACGTCGTTGAGGCTCTCGACGTGCTGCACGTTGAGCGTGGTGTAGACGTCGATCCCGGCGTCGAGCAGCTCGAGCAGGTCCTGCCAGCGCTTCGGGTGGCGCGATCCGGGGGCGTTGGTGTGGGCGAGCTCGTCGAGGATGAGGAGGCGGGGGCGGCGCGCCAGCGCCGCGTCGAGGTCGAACTCCTCGAGGGTCCGGCCGCGGTAGGGGAGCTGGCGCCGCGGCAGGAGCTCGAGCCCGAGCAGCAGCGCCGCGGTGTCGAAGCGGCCGTGCGTCTCGATCGCGCCCACCGCCACGTCGACGCTCGGCCGGGAGACGGCCACGAGATCGCGCGCGACCTGGAGCATCCGGTAGGTCTTCCCGACCCCGGGGGCGAAGCCGAAGAAGATCTTGAAGCGGCCGCGCGCGGCCGCCCGCTCCTCGGCCTCGACGCGCCGGAGGAGCGCGTCCGGATCGGGGCGGTCCAGCGGGGAGGTGGGGGCGCGCTCCATGAGGCTCCGGCCGATCAGACCTCAGGGGAGGAGCCGGTCAAGTGCCAGGTTGAGCCGGAGGACGTTCACCCGCGGCGCGCCGAAGAGGCCGAGGAGGGGGGGCTCGACGCGGGCCTCGACCAGCGCGCGGACCCGCTCCTCCGGGAGGCCGCGGGCGCGGGCGACCCGCGGGACCTGCCAGAGCGCGGCGGCGGGGGAGATGTCCGGGTCGAGCCCGCTCGCCGAGGCGGTCACCAGATCGACGGGGATGGGCCGGGCGGTCCCGGGGTCGGCCGCCCGCAGCGCGGCGATGCGCGCGCGGACCGCGTCGAGGAGCGCGGGGTTGGTGGGGCCGAGGTTGCTCCCCGTGGACGCGGTGGCGTCGTCGGGGAGCGGGGTGGTCGCCGAGGGCCTCCCCCAGAAGCGGCCCGGGTCGGAGGAGGGCTGCCCGAGGAGCGCGGAGCCGACGACGGCGCCGTCGCGGAGGACGAGGCTCCCCGCCGACCGGGCGGAGAAGGCGAGCCGGGCGACGGCGGTGATCGCCGCGGGGTAGGCGACGCCGGTGAGGAGGGTGAAGAGGGCCAGGGCGGCGGCGGTGGGGCGGAGGTGCTCGAGCATGGGAGGCTCTCCCGTCAGGCGAGGTGGAGCGCGGTGAGCGCGAGGTCGATGGCCTTGATGCCCGGGAAGGGGAGGAGGACCCCGCCGACGCCGTAGACGAGGAGGTGGCGGCGGAGCGTGACCCGCGCGGGCGCCGGCCGGTAGGACACCCCGCGGAGCGCCAGCGGGATGAGGGCGATGATGATCAGCGCGTTGAAGATCACCGCCGAGAGGATGGCGCTCTGCGGCGTGTGGAGGTGCATCACGTCGAGGACACGCAGGACGGGGTAGGTCCCCACGAAGGCGGCCGGGATGATGGCGAAGTACTTGGCCACGTCGTTGGCGATGCTGAAGGTGGTGAGCGCCCCCCGCGTCATGAGGAGCTGCTTCCCGATCTCCACGATCTGGATGAGCTTGGTGGGGTTGGAGTCGAGGTCGACCATGTTCCCCGCCTCCTTGGCCGCCTGGGTGCCGGTGTTCATGGCCACGGCCACGTCGGCCTGGGCCAGCGCCGGGGCGTCGTTGGTCCCGTCGCCGGTCATGGCCACGAGGTGGCCCTGGGCCTGCCAGGAGCGGATGGTGGCCAGCTTGGCCTCGGGGGTGGCCTCGGCGAGGAAGTCGTCGACGCCCGCCTCGGCGGCGATGGCGGCGGCGGTGAGCGGGTTGTCGCCGGTGATCATCACCGTCCGGATCCCCATGCGGCGGAGGGCGGCGAACTTCTCCCGGATGCCCCCCTTGACGACGTCGCGCAGCTCCACGACCCCGAGCGCGCGGGGGCCGTCGGCGACCACGAGCGGCGTCGCGCCCCGGGTGGCGATCTCCTCCGCGGCGGCCCGGACGTCGGCGGGGAGGCCTCCCCCCTGCTCGGCGACGAAGCGGGCCACGGCGTCGAGGGCGCCCTTGCGGATCCGCTGGCCGTCCAGGTCCACGCCGCTCATGCGCGTCTGGGCGGTGAAGGGGACGAACTGCGCCCCCAGCCGCTCCAGGTCCCGGCCGCGGAGGGCGTAGCGCTCCTTGGCCAGGACCACGATGCTCCGCCCCTCCGGCGTCTCGTCGGCGAGGGAGGCGAGCTGCGCGGCGTCGGCCAGGGCGGCGGTCTCCACGCCCGCCGCCGCCAGGAAGGCCACCGCCTGGCGATTGCCCAGGGTGATGGTGCCGGTCTTGTCGAGGAGCAGGACGTCGACGTCGCCCGCGGCCTCCACCGCCCGGCCGGAGGTGGCGATGACGTTGGCCTGGACGAGCCGGTCCATGCCGGCGATCCCGATGGCCGAGAGCAGGCCGCCGATGGTCGTGGGCAGGAGGCAGACGAGGAGGGCGATGAGCACGGTCATGCTCACGAGGTGGCCGTTGCCCGAGGCGGCGACGGCGTAGGCGGAGAACGGGAGGAGGGTGACCGTCGCCAGCAGGAAGACGATCGACAGCCCGGCGAGGAGGATGTCGAGGGCAATCTCGTTGGGGGTCTTCTGCCGCCTCGCCCCCTCCACCATGGCGATCATCCGGTCCAGGAAGGTCT
The DNA here is from genome assembly GCA_021784495.1 of Myxococcales bacterium. Classification (GTDB taxonomy): domain Bacteria; phylum Myxococcota; class Myxococcia; order Myxococcales; family Anaeromyxobacteraceae; genus JADKCZ01. The sequence goes on from JAJXSQ010000171.1 coordinate 2,994, forward strand.
CGCCGGGGTCGGCGGAGATGCGGACCACCAGCCAGTCGGAGAGGACCCGGGTGCCGCCGGTCACCGCGCTGCGGTCGCCGCCGCTCTCCCGGATCACCGGGGCGCTCTCCCCGGTGATGGCGCTCTCGTCGACCGAGGCGACGCCCTCGATCACCTCGCCGTCGCCGGGGAGGTAGTCGCCGGCCGTCACCAGGACCACGTCGCCCTTGCGCAGCGCGGCGGCGGCGACCTCCTCGTGCGCGGCGCCGTGGCGAGGGGCGGCGAGCCGCTTGGCCAGCACCACCTGGCGCGCCCGCCGGAGGGCGTCGGCCTGGGCCTTGCCCCGCCCCTCGGCCATGGCCTCGGCGAAGTTGGCGAAGAGGACCGTGAACCAGAGCCAGGCGGAGACGGCGAGGACGAAGCCCGGGGAGGCGTCGCCGTGGCCGGTGAGGGCGGCCTGGAGCCAGAGGAGGGAGGTGAAGACGGTCACCACCTCGACCACGAACATGACCGGGTTGCGGACCATGTGGCGGGGGTCGAGCTTGCGGACCGCGTCCAGGGCGGCGCGGCGGACGATGGGGCCGTCGAGGAGGGGGCGGCGGGAGGGGTCGGCGTGGCGGGGGTCCATGACGGTCACCGGGCGAGGAGCTGGAGGTGCTCGACGACGGGGCCGAGCGAGAGGGCGGGGACGAAGGTGAGGGCGCCGACGAGGACGACCGTCCCCACCAGGAGGGCGACGAAGAGCGGCCCGTCGGTGGGGAGGGTCCCCGCCGAGACCGGGACCGCCTTCTTGCGGGCGAGCGCCCCGGCGGCGGCGAGCACCGGGACGATGACCCCGAAGCGCCCCACGAACATCGCCAGCCCCAGGCCCACCGCGTAGAACGGGCCGCTGGCGTCGAGCCCGGCGAAGGCCGAGCCGTTGTTGTTCCCCGCGGAGGAGAAGGCGTAGAGGATCTCGCTGAAGCCGTGGGCTCCCGGGTTCCCCAGGGCGGCGCGGCCGGCGGGCAGGAGGCACGCGGCCGCGGTGCCCACCAGCACCGCCGCCGAGGGCAGGAGGATCCCCAGGCTGGCCATCTTCATCTCGTAGGCGCCGATCTTCTTGCCCAGGTACTCGGGCGTGCGGCCCACCATGAGCCCGGCGATGAACACCGCCACGAGCGCGTGGAGGAGGAGGGTGTAGAGGCCCGACCCCACCCCGCCGAACACCACCTCGCCGAGCTGGATGAGCCACATGGGGGCGAGGCCGCCGAGCGGGGTGAAGCTGTCGTGCATGGCGTTGACCGAGCCGTTGGAGGCGGCGGTGGTGGCGGTGGCCCAGAGCGCCGACTCCACCGCGCCGATGCGGACCTCCTTGCCCTCCATGTTCCCGCCCCCCTGGAGCGCCGACGGTGCCTGGTCGACGCCGAGGGCGGCGAGCGCGGGGTTGCCGCGCTGCTCGGCGAGCGCCGTGCCCACGGTGAGGGGGACGAGGACGACCAGCATCGCCGCGTAGAGGGCCCAGCCCTGCCGCCGATCCCCGACCATGGCGCCGAAGGTGAAGCAGGCGGCGCCGGGGAGCAGCAGGATCGCCAGCCACTCCAGGAGGTTGGTGAGCGGCGTCGGGTTCTCGAACGGGTGCGCGCTGTTGGCGTTGTAGTAGCCGCCGCCGTTGGTGCCCAGCTGCTTGATGGCGACCTGCGAGGCGACGGGGCCGACGTCGATCACCTGCTCGGCGGCCGAGGCCTGGGCCGCGCGGCGCGGCTCGAGGGTGTGGGCGGTGACGCTCCCGGCGAGCGTCTGGACCACCCCCTGCGAGGCGAGCACCACCGCGAGCACCACCGACAGCGGCAGGAGGACGTGGAGGACGGAGCGCGTGAGGTCGACCCAGAAGTTGCCCACCCCCTCCACCTGGCGGCGGGCGAAGCCGCGGATCAGCGCCGCGAGGACGGCCATCCCGGCGGCGGCGGAGAGGAAGTTCTGCACCGTGAGCCCCACCGCCTGGGAGAGGTGGCTCATGGTCCCCTCGCCCGAGTAGGACTGCCAATCGGTGTTGGTGACGAAGCTCACCGCGGTGTCGAAGGCGATCCAGGGGTTCACCGGCGCCAGGCCGTTCGGGTTCCCGGGGAGCGCCCCCTGCGCCCGGAGGAGGGCGTAGAGGAGGAGGACGCCGCCGAGGCTGAAGGCGAGGACGGCGAGCGCGTAGCGCCGCCAGGTCATGTCGTCGTCGCGCCGGACCCCGAGGGCCCGGTAGACGAGCCGCTCCGCCGGGCCGAGGAGGCGGTCGGCGGCGGTCGAGGTGCCGGAGTAGACCCGGGCCATGTACTCGCCGAGCGGGACGGCGAGGAGGGTGAGGAGGCCGAAGCAGGCGGCGATCTCGATCCAGCTGGTGGCGGTCACTGGAGCTTCTCCGGGAAGAGGAGGGCGGCGAAGAGGTAGACGAGCAAGGCGGCGGCGAGGGCGCCGCCGAGCCAGGTCAGGAGATCCATGGGGTCCTCCTCAGAGCCGCTCGCAGAGCTTCACGAAGCCGAGCGAGAGGGCGAACAGCAGGGCGGCGAGCGCGATCATGGCGA
>JAJXSQ010000172.1 GCA_021784495.1 Myxococcales bacterium
CCGGTCGCGGCCACGCCCCCCGGGGACGGGCGGGGCCGCTCGCCGGCAGCGCGCGCCGAGGACGCGCTCTCCGAGTGGGCCCGGCAGCGGCTCGAGGCCCGGGCGTACGGCGAGGTCCTCGACTTCCTGGAGCGGCTCGGCGCGGGCGGGAGCGCGGCGCGCGTCGCCGAGGAGCTGGCGCGGGGACTCGTCGAGCGCGAGCCGTGACCCGGATCGTCGCCGGCGCGGCGCGCGGCCGCCGCCTCGCCGTCCCGCCCGGCCTCGCCACCCGCCCGACCTCCGAGAAGGTCCGCGCCGCGATCTTCGACCTGCTGGGGCAGTACTTCGACGGCGGCGAGGTGCTCGACCTGTACGCCGGGAGCGGCGCGCTCGCCCTGGAGGCGCTCTCGCGCGGCGCGTCCCGGGCGATCTGCGTCGAGGTGGACCGGCGGGCCGCCGAGGTGATCCGGGGGAACGCGGCGGCGCTCGGGCTCGCCGACCGGCTCGAGGTCCGGTGCGGGCCGGTGGCGGCGCTCCTCCCCGGCCTCCCCGCCGGCCACGCCCTCGCCTTCGTCGATCCGCCCTACGCGATCGGCCCCGCCGAGGCGCTCGCCGCGCTCGAGGGCCACCTCGTCCCCGGCGGGGTGGTCGTCGCCGAGCACGACGCCCGGCGACCCCCGGCGGACCGGTACGGCGCGCTCGCCCTCCTGGACCGCCGGCGCTATGGCGACACCGGGATCTCGATCTACCGGCGCGGCTGAGCGATACTCCCGGCTCCATGGCGCGCGCCGCGATCTACCCAGGCAGCTTCGATCCGCTCACCAACGGTCACGTGGCGATCATCCAGCGCGGCCTCAAGCTCTTCGACCGGCTGGTGGTGGCGGTCGCCAACAACCCGCAGAAGACCCCGCTCTTCACGCCGGACGAGCGGCGGCGCTTCATCCTCGAGGCGGTCGGTCACGACCCGCGGGTCGAGGTCGACCAGTTCGACGGGCTGCTCGTCGAGTACGCGCGGGTCCGCGGCGTCCACACCGTGCTGCGCGGGCTGCGGGCCGTCTCCGACTTCGAGTACGAGTTCCAGCTCGCCAACATGAACCGGAAGCTCCTCCCGGATCTCGAGTCGGTCTTCGTCATGACCGGGGAGGACTACTTCTACGTCACCGCCCGGCTGGTCCGGGAGGTGGCGACCTTCGGGGGCGACGTGACCGGGCTCGTGCCGCCGCACGTCGCCGCCGAGCTCACCCGGCGCTTCCCGCGCTAGGCCAGACCGCTCGCGGCCCGGTCCGGCCGCGTTCGGGTGGCCCGGGCGGGGGGCGTTCCGTGGTAGGGTGCCGGCCCCATGCCGCGCCGCACAGACATCAAGAAGATCATGATCTGCGGGTCCGGTCCGATCGTCATCGGCCAGGCCTGCGAGTTCGACTACTCGGGGACGCAGGCCTGCAAGGCGCTCCGCGAGGAGGGCTACCAGATCGTCCTCCTCAACTCGAACCCGGCGACCATCATGACCGATCCGGGCTTCGCCGACCGGACCTACGTCGAGCCGATGACGCCGGAGGTCGCCGAGCAGATCATCGCCCGCGAGCGCCCCGACGTCCTGCTGCCGACCCTGGGCGGCCAGACGGCCCTGAACCTCGCGGTCGCGCTCGCGCGGAGCGGCGCGCTCGCCCGGTACGGCGTGGAGCTCATCGGCGCCTCCCTGGAGGCGATCGAGAAGGCCGAGGACCGGCTCCTCTTCAAGGAGGCGATGGCCCGGGTGGGCGTGGAGATGCCGCGCTCCGGCTACGCCACCTCGTGGGAGGAGGCGAGCGCCATCGCCGACCGGATCGGGTTCCCGGTGATCATCCGGCCGAGCTTCACCATGGGCGGGGAGGGCGGCGGGGTCGCCTACAACCGCGAGGAGTTCGAGCCGCTGGCGCGCCGCGCCCTGACCCTCTCGCCGACCCACACCATCCTCTGCGAGGAGTCGATCATCGGGTGGAAGGAGTACGAGCTGGAGGTGATGCGCGACCGGAACGACAACGTCGTCATCATCTGCTCGATCGAGAACCTGGACCCCATGGGCGTCCACACCGGCGACTCGATCACCGTGGCCCCGGCGCAGACGCTCACCGACAAGGAGTACCAGGTGATGCGGGACGCGGCGATCCGCATCATCCGCGAGATCGGCGTCGACACCGGCGGCTCGAACATCCAGTTCGGGACCGACCCGCGGACCGGGCGCCTGGTGGTGATCGAGATGAACCCCCGGGTGTCGCGCTCCTCGGCGCTCGCCTCGAAGGCGACCGGGTTCCCCATCGCCAAGATCGCCGCCAAGCTCGCCGTCGGCTACACCCTCGACGAGATCAAGAACGACATCACCCGCACCACCCCGGCCTCCTTCGAGCCGACCATCGACTACGTGGTCACGAAGATCCCGCGGTTCGCCTTCGAGAAGTTCAAGGGGGCGGACGACGCGCTCACCACCGCGATGAAGTCGGTCGGCGAGGTGATGGCCATCGGGCGGACCTTCCAGGAGTCCCTGCAGAAGGCGATCCGCGGGCTGGAGATCGACCGCTGCGGCCTGGAGTCCCCCTCGGGGAAGCGCGCCGGCGAGCCGTTCACCCCCGCCGAGCGCGCCCGGGTGGACGCCGAGATCCGCGTGCCGCGCGCGCACCGCCTCTTCTGGCTCGGCGACGCCTTCCGGGCCGGGCTCGACGTCGCGGCGGTCCACGCCGCGACCGCCGTCGACCCCTGGTTCCTCCGCGAGATCGAGGCGATCGTCGCCGCCGAGGGCGCGCTCGCCGGCGCGCTCCCCGCCGGGCGGGAGGCCTGGATGGGGGCGAAGCGGATGGGCTTCTCCGACCGCCGCCTGGCGCAGTTCGCCGGCGTCTCCGAGCGGGTGGCGCGCGAGGCGCGCTGGGCGGCCGGCGTGCGGCCGGTCTTCAAGCGGGTCGACACCTGCGCCGCCGAGTTCGAGGCCCACACGCCCTACCTGTACTCCACGTACGAGGAGGAGTGCGAGGCGGCGCCGACCGACCGCCGGAAGGTGATGATCCTCGGCGGCGGCCCGAACCGGATCGGCCAGGGGATCGAGTTCGACTACTGCTGCGTCCACGCCTCCTTCGCCCTGGCGGAGGACGGCTACGAGACCATCATGGTCAACTGCAACCCGGAGACGGTCTCCACCGACTACGACACCAGCGACCGGCTCTACTTCGAGCCCCTGACGCTCGAGGACGTCCTGGAGATCGTGGCCCGGGAGCGGCCCGTCGGCCTCGTCGTGCAGTACGGCGGCCAGACGCCGCTCAAGCTCGCCGTCCCGCTCCACGAGCTCGGCGTCCCCATCCTCGGCACCCCCCCCGACGCCATCGACCGGGCGGAGGATCGGGAGCGGTTCTCCGACCTCATCGTGAAGCTCGGCCTCCGCCAGCCCGAGAACGGGATGGCGCGCTCGCCCGAGGAGGCCTTCGCCGTCGCCCACCGGATCGGCTACCCGGTCATGGTCCGGCCGTCCTACGTGCTCGGCGGGCGCGCCATGGAGGTGGTCTACGACGACGACGATCTCCGGACCTACCTCACCGAGGCCGTCCAGGCGTCGAACGACCGCCCGGTGCTCATCGACCGCTTCCTCAAGGACGCCGCCGAGGTGGACGTCGATCTCGTCTCCGACGGGCGCGAGGCGATCGTCGGCGGGGTGATGGAGCACATCGAGGAGGCCGGGATCCACAGCGGCGACTCGGCCTGCGCGCTGCCCCCCTTCAGCCTCGCGCCGGAGCTCGTCGCCGAGATCGAGCGGCAGTCGAAGGCGATGGCCCGGGAGCTCGGCGTGGTCGGGCTCATGAACGTCCAGTTCGCGGTCCAGGGCCGGGACGTCTACGTCCTCGAGGTGAACCCGCGCGCCAGCCGGACGGTCCCCTTCGTCGGCAAGGCCACCGGGCTCCCCCTGGCGAAGGCCGGCGCGCTCTGCATGGTCGGCCGGACGCTGGCCGAGGCCGGGGTGACCGGCGCGGCGCCGCGCCCGGGCCACGTCTCGGTGAAGGAGGCGGTCTTCCCCTTCGCCCGCTTCCGGGGGGTCGACACCATGCTCGGGCCGGAGATGCGCTCGACGGGCGAGGTGATGGGCGTCGACCGGGACTTCGCGCGGGCCTTCTACAAGGCCCAGGCGGCCGCGGGCAACGGCCTCCCCCGGGGAGGGCCCGGCCGCCGCGCCTTCCTCTCGGTGAAGGACGCCGACAAGCCGGCGCTCGTCGAGCTGGCCCGGCGGCTGATCGCCCTCGGCTTCGAGCTCCTCGCCACCGCCGGCACCCGCGCCCACCTGGCCGGCGCCGGCGTGGAGGCGACCCTCGCCCGGAAAGTGACCGAGGGCCGGCCCTCCGTCGTCGACCGGATCAAGGACGGCGACGTCCACTTCGTCGTCAACACCACCGCGGGGAAGCGAGAGGTCGCCGACAGCTTCCCCATCCGCCGGGAGACGCTCATGAAGGCGCTCCCCTACTTCACCACCATGACCGGCGCCCGCGCGGGCGTCGCCGCCATGGAGGCGGCGCGGGCCGGACCGCTGGAGGTCCGCTCGCTCCAGGAGCACCACGGCGCCGCGACGACCCATTGACACGGGGCGCGCGGTTCTCTAGGACTGTTACGATCGAGCGGCCGCCCCGGATGACCCGGGCCGGCCGCCGGCTTTTTTCGGGAAGGTGAGCGATGTCCGAGCGCGTGCCCATGACCAGGCCCGGCCTGGAGCGGCTCAAGGAAGAGCTGAAGCGGCTCAAGGCCGTGGAGCGGCCGAAGATCGTGAAGGAGATCGCCGAGGCGCGCTCCCACGGCGATCTCTCGGAGAACGCGGAGTACCACGCCGCCAAGGAGAAGCAGTCGCACGTGGAGGGGCGCATCCTCCAGGTCGAGCACTGGATCGCGAGCGCCGAGGTGATCGACGTGAGCCGCCTCGCCGGCGACCGGGTGGTCTTCGGCGCCACGGTCGTGCTCGAGGACTCCGGCTCGGGCGACAAGGTCCGCTACCGGATCGTCGGCGAGCTCGAGGCGGACCTGAAGCGCGGCCGGATCAGCGTGACCTCGCCGATCGCCCGGGCCCTGATCGGCCGGAGCGAGGGGGACACCGTCACCGTCCGCTCCCCGGGCGGGGAGCGGGAGTTCGAGATCGAGGAGGTCCTCTTCGTCGAGGACGATCTGCCGCCGGCGTCCGAGTGATCCGGTAGCTTCCCGGGATGGCACGGGACGGCGCCTCCACGGCGGCTCCGGGGTTCGCCGCCGGCTCCCCGGAGGCCGCGCGGGCGCTCCTCGTCCTGGTCGCGCCCCTCCGCTTCGCGCTGAAGGAGGGGACCGCCGGGATCCAGCGGCTCGCCGGCCTCGGCGACACCGTCCGGGGGGCGGTGGAGCGCGCCCGCGCCGCCGGCGCGCCCGAGACGCCCGCGCTCCGCGCGCTCGCCGAGGAGGGGCGCCGCTTCGAGGCGCTCCCCCCGGAGGAGCGCCGGCGCGCGATCGGCCGGCTCGCCGCGCACCTCGCCGCGCTCGTCCAGGAGATCG
>JAJXSQ010000173.1 GCA_021784495.1 Myxococcales bacterium
CTCCGGCCGCGCCGCCGCGGGGAGACGCCCCGGCCGCCGCCCCGCCGTCGAGCGGCAGCCCCTTCAGCTGCTCCCGCAGGGCGCTCTTCAGGAACTTGCCGGCGGCGGTCCGCGGGATCTGCTCCAGGAAGACGAAGGCGTCGGGGAGCCAGAACCGGGCGAAGAGCGGCTCCAGGAACTCGCCGAGCTCCCGCGGCGTCACCACCGCCCCCGCCTTCGGCACCACGCAGGCCACCGGCCGCTCCCCCCAGCGCGGGTGGGGGACGCCGACCACGGCCGCCTCCTTCACCGCCGGGTGGCCCATGAGCGCGTTCTCGAGGTCGACCGAGCTGATCCACTCGCCGCCCGACTTGATCAGGTCCTTCGCCCGGTCGGTGATCCGGACGTACCCCTCGACGTCGATGGTGACCACGTCGCCGGTGCGGAACCAGCCGTCCATGGTGAACTTGTCGGCCTCCGACGGGTTCTGGAAGTAGCTGCGCGCTACCCAGGGGCCGCGGACGTGGAGCTCGCCCATGGTGGCGCCGTCCCAGGGCACCGGCGTGCCCTCCTCGCCGACCGCCCGCACCTCGACGAAGGGCGGCGGGATCCCCTGCGTCGCCCGGAGCCGGTAGCGGTGCTCCTCCGGGAAGTTCTCCAGCCCCGGCTTGAGCCGGCTCACCGCGCCGATCGGCGTCGTCTCGGTCATCCCCCAGGCGTGGATCACCTGGAGCCGGTGGCGCTTCTCGAAGGCCTCGATCATCGCCCGGGGCGCCGCCGCGCCCCCCACCACCATCGCCCGGAGGCTGGAGGTGTCGAAGGCGCCCGGGTCGCGGTCGAGCGCCTCGAGGAGGCCGAGCCAGATGGTCGGGACGCCGGCGGTGACCGTCACCCGCTCGGCGGCGACGAGGCCGAGCAGGCTCGCCGGGTCGAGGTGCGGCCCGGGGAAGACCTGCTTGGCGCCGGTCATGACCGCGGTGAAGGGGAGCCCCCAGGCGTTCACGTGGAACATGGGGACCACCGGCATCACCACGTCCTGCGCCGAGAGGCCGAGCGAGTCGGGGAGCGCCGAGGCGAGCGAGTGGAGGACGACGGCGCGGTGCGAGTAGACGACGCCCTTGGGCCGCCCGGTCGTCCCCGAGGTGTAGCAGATGCCGAGCGCCTGCCCCTCCTCGAGCCGGGGGATGGCGAAGCTCGGCAGCTCCGGGGCGATGAGCGCCTCGTAGTCGATCACCCCCGGGGGCGCCTGGCCGACGTCGCCCCAGACGATCACCTGCTCCAGGTGGACCTCGTCGCGGAACCGCGCCCAGACCGGGACCAGGACGTCGTCCACCAGCAGGAACCGGTCGCCGGCGTGGTTCACGATGTAGCCGAGGTCCTGCGAGCTGAGGCGCGGGTTCAGGGTGTGGAGCACCGCCCCGGTGAGCGGCACCGCGAAGTAGGCCTCGAGGTGGCGCCAGCCGTTCCAGCCGAGGGTGGCGACCCGGTCCCCGGGCTTCACCCCGAGCCGCAGCAGCGCGTTGGCGAGCTGCTGCACCCGGCGCGAGAAGTCGCGGTAGGTGGTGCGGTGGATCGACTTGTCCGGACGGCGGGTGACGATCTCCCGGTCGGGGAAGTAGCGCCCCACCCGCTCGAAGAGGTGGGCGATGGTGAGCGGGTAATCCATCATCAGGCCGTCCATCGACACCTCCAGGGGCGGGCGCCGCCCGATCGAACCGTACCGCGCCACGCGGGAGGCGCCTCCCCCGTTCCGCTCCCCGCCCCACCGAGGTCTCCACTCCGGACCGGCGCGGGCTCGGGGGGGGCGGGCGGCGTGGCGGCGTTGCTGCACCCGGAGCGGATATGCCATCGTTCGCGCTCCCGGGCCCGCCCCGCGGCGGCCCCACGACCGGAGATCCCATGCTCGACCACGTCACGCTGCGCGTCCACGATCTCGCCGCCTCGAAGGCCTTCTACGCCGCCCTGCTGGCGCCGCTCGGGTACGCCGTCGTGGGCGAGTACCCGGAGACGATCGGGCTCGGCGTGAAGGGCAAGCCCGACCTCTGGCTCGCGTCCGATCCCGCGGCCGCCCCGCAGCACCTCGCCTTCGCCTCGCCGACCCGGGCGGCGGTCGACGCCTTCCACGCCGCGGGGCTCGCCGCCGGCGGGAAGGACAACGGCGCCCCCGGGCTGCGGGTGCACTACCACCCGAACTACTACGGGGCGTTCATCGACGATCCGAGCGGCCACCACCTGGAGGCGGTGATCCACACGCCGCCGGCCGCGCCGCGGCGCAAGCCGGCCGCCCGCCCCGCCGCCAGGCGCGCCGCGCCGAAGCGGGCCGCCCCCCGGCGCGCGGCGGTGAAGGGGAAGGCGAAGGGGAAGGCGAAGGGCGGGCGGAAGGCCCGCCGCTGAGGACCCCCCGGGCGGCCCGGCTCAGCCGGGCCGCTCGCGCTTCAGCTGGAGGAGCCGCGCGAAGTTCCAGTCGCGCTCGGCCATCCGGCGGCGGAGCTCCTCCGGCGGGTAGGCGAAGATCCCCGTCCCGGTCTTGGCGCCGAGCTCCCCCCGGCGCACCCGCTCGATCACCGCGGCGGGGGCCCCGGTGGCGCGGTCGAGCACGGGGGCGAGGTTGTCGAGGACGCGCTGCCAGGTGTCGAGCCCGCCGAAGTCGGCGATGGCCAGCGGCCCGACGAACGCCCAGCGGAAGCCGGGCCCCTCGGTGACGGCGGCGTCGATCTCCTCGGCGCTCGCGACCCCCTCCTCGAGCAGGTGGAAGGCCTCCCGCGCGAGCGCCGCCTGCAGCCGGTTGGCGATGAACCCCGGCACCTCCCGGCGCAGGAGGACCGGCCGCTTGCCGATCCGGCGCATGAGCGCCAGGGTCGCCTCCGCCACGCCGGGCGGCGCCGCCGGGTGGGCGAGCACCTCGACGAGCGGGACGAGCTGCGCCGGGTTGAAGAAGTGGGTGATGACCATCCGCTCCGGGCGGCGGACGCGCCCGGCGAGCTGCGCGATCGAGAGCGTGGAGGTGTTGGAGGCGATGATCGCGTCGGGCGAGGCCTCCGCCTCGATCTGCTCGAAGAGCGCCTGCTTCGGCGCGAGCAGCTCGGGGATCGCCTCGGTGACGAAGCCGGCCCCGTGGACCGCCTCGTCGAGCCGGGGAGTGAAGGTGATGCGACCGCGCGCGGCGTCGGCCTCCGCCGCGTCGACCAGCCCCTCCGCCGCGAGCAGCGAGAGATCGTCGCGCACCCGCGTCGCCGCGGCGCCCAGGACCTCGACCCCGACGTCGCAGAGCCGCACCTCGAGGCCGCCGAGGGCGTAGAGCTCGGCGATCCCGCGCCCCATGACGCCGGCGCCGACCACGGCGACCCTCTTCATCGCTCCCTCCCCGGCGGGGAGGCCGCCCGGCCTCCCACGCCCATGCTGCGGCGCACCCATCCAGCGAGATCCGGTCTACCCGTCTGCCGGCGGCCCGTCCACCCTTGACGCGAGCCGTCATCACCTCCAGAACGGGTTCACTCGAAGGAACGCCGCACCGCCCGATCCATTCCGCGTTAGCTGCGCGCTGCCACGGCCCAGACGATCCGCCCCCTCTGGGACCGCCCTCCTGCGACCCCAGAGCGCACCGCCGCGGCTCGTACCTCGATAGGTCCTTTCTTCGCACCGGTCCGTCGCAGATGGAGGCACCGATGGCGCGCGTCGTCGTGCTGGGAGCCGGCATCGCCGGCCACACCGCAGCCCTCCTCCTTCGCCAGAAGCTGCCCCACCCGCACGAGGTGGTCGTCGTCTCCCCCAAGCCGACCTACAACTGGATCCCCTCGAACATCTGGGTCGGGGTCGGGATGATGAAGCCGGAGCAGGTGGTCTTCGAGCTCGCCCCGGTCTACCGGAAGCGGCGGATCGACTTCCGCCAGGCCCGCGCGGTCGAGCTCTGGCCGGAGGGGGGGGCGGACGAGCCCTCGCCGCACGTCGTGGTCGAGGCGGTCGGCGCCGACGGCGCGGCCGGCGAGCGGAGCCGCGTCACCTACGACTACCTGGTCAACGCCACCGGCCCCCGGCTCAACTTCGCGGCGACGCCCGGCCTCGGCCCGGCGGCGAACAGCCTGTCGGTCTGCACCCACGACCACGCGGCCCAGGCGGCCCAGGCGCTCCGGGGCGCGATCGAGCGGCTGCGGCGCGGCGACCGGCTCACCCTGGTCGTCGGCGTCGGCCACGGCACCTGCACCTGCGAGGGCGCGGCCTTCGAGTACGTCTTCAACGTCGACTTCGCCCTCCGGCAGGCCGGGGTCCGGGAGCGGGCGCGGCTGGTCTTCATCACCAACGAGGCGGAGCTCGGCGACTTCGGGGTCGGCGGCGTCCACATCCGGCGCGGCGGGTACCGGGTCCACAGCCGGACCTTCGCCGAGTCGCTCTACGCCGAGCGCGGCATCGAGTGGATCACCGGCGCCCACGTCCAGCGCGTCGAGCCGGCGGTGCTCCACTACGAGACGCTCGACGGCGAGGAGCACGCGCTCCCCTTCGACTTCGCGATGCTCCTGCCGCCCTTCGCCGGCCAGCCGATCCGGGCCTTCGACCAGGCGGGCGCCGACGTCACCGCCGACCTCTTCGCGCCCAGCGGGTTCATGAAGGTGGACGCCGACTACACCCCCAAGCCTTACGAGGCCTGGCGCGCCTCCGACTGGCCGCGGACCTACCAGACGCCCCGCCACCGGAACGTCTTCGCCATCGGCATCGCCTTCGCCCCGCCGCACCCCATCTCCCGGCCGCTCAAGAGCAAGCGGGGGACGCCGATCTCGCCGGCGCCGCCGCGCACCGGGATGCCCTCGGCGGTGATGGCCCGCACCGTGGCCGAGTCGCTCTACGGGATGATCGTCCTGGGGCTCCCCGGGCCGACGCGGACCGCGTCGATGGCCGAGGTGGGGGCCTCCTGCGTCGCCTCGGCCGGCGCGAGCTGGTTCGCCGGCTCGGCCGCCTCCATGACCATGTTCCCCATCGTCCCCGACTACGAGAAGTACCCCGAGTTCGGGCGCGACCTCCACTTCACCTACGGCGAGATCGGCTCGGCGGGCCACTGGATCAAGAAGCTCCTCCACCACCTGTTCCTCTGGAAGGCGCGAGCCCGGCCCGGCTGGTGGCTCGTCCCCGAGTGAGCGAGGCCCCCATGCCCCGACCCAGCGAGCCGGCCTACTTCATCCCGACCCCGTCGCGCACCACGCTCTTCTTCCGCACCTTCTTCCCCTGGCAGGCGATCCGCTTCGTCTGGATCAACCTGAAGATGCTCCGGATGATCTCCATCGGCCACCACGGGAAGATGCCGCTCTACCAGTGGGCGCACCTCGAGCCGGCGGAGAAGGACCACGCCGGGGGGCACCGGCCCCCGCCGGTCGGGGGGCCGCTCGCCGCCACCCCCGCCCCGGCGACCGGCGCCGGCGGCCCGGCGGATCCGGCCGGCCGCTAGAACGCATCTCAGAACCTCCTCCAGAGGATCTGGGCGCAGGCGAGTTGGAGAAGGCCGAGGAAGTTCTCGGCCTTC
>JAJXSQ010000174.1 GCA_021784495.1 Myxococcales bacterium
GGCCGCCCGCCCCGTCCCCCGGGACCGCGGCGCCCCGCGCCGCGGCCTGGCCCGGAGCCTCACCTCACCGCCCCGGCGGCAGGACGCGGCCGTCGCGGACGACGCCCATGACCACGTGCCTCTCCTTCACCGCCTCGTGGTCGGTGGCGCTGAAGGGGTGGACGTAGGTGCCGGTCACGCCCTCGTAGGTGCCCCGGAGGTCCTCGAGCGCCGCCTTCACCTTCGGTCCGTCGGTGGTCCCGGCCTGGCGGATGGCCGCGGCGAGGAGGTAGAGCGAGTCGTAGCCCTGGGCGGCGGCCACCGCGACCGAGATCGGCTTCTCGGAGAACTTCCGCCAGTAGGCGTCGAGGAAGGCCTGCTGGCGGGGCGTCTTCGGCCCGGCCTCGATGAAGGTCTCGGGCATCGTCGCGCCGTCGCCGTTCTTCCCGGCGTTGTTGATGAAGGCGGACATGGAGAGGGTCCAGCTGCCGATCATGTCCACCTTCCAGCCGATCCGCTCCATCGAGTTGGCCACCGCGGCCAGCTCCGGGCCGATCCCGTAGACCAGGAGCACGTCGGCGCCGCTCGCCCGGGCGTCCTGCAGCTGGGGCGTCATGTCGGTGTCCTTGATCTTGAACTTGCCGACGTAGACCGGCTTCACGTTCATCCGGCGGAGCGCCGCCTCCATCTTCGCCCGCCCGTTCTGGCCGTAGTTGGTGTCGTCGCAGAGGAGCGCCGGGTGGAGGTGGTGGCGGGTGGCGATCGCCTCCTTCACGATCATGTCCGACTGGATCAGGTCGCCGGCCGCGTTCCGGAAGACGTAGTTGTCGGGGTACTGGGCGAAGAGCTCGTTCACCTTGGCGCCGGCCGAGACGTTGATGATCTGGGGGATCTTCTTCTCCTCCGGGTAGCGGGTCGAGGCGTCGGCGCAGCCGGTGTTGATCGGGCCGAGCACCGCCACCACCCCCTGCCGCTCGAGGAGCTCCTGCATCACCTGGCCCCCCTTCTCGTTGCGCGCCTCGTCGTCGCGCTCGACCAGCTCGATCGGGCGCCCCAGGAGACCGCCCCGGGCGTTGATCTCGTCGGCGGCGAGCCGGACACCGTTGCGCATCGAGAGCCCCATCCCGGCCGAGCCGCCGGTGAAGGGCCCGTACACGCCGACCTTGATGGGCGGCCCACCGGCCACCACCAGGGCGAGGCAGAGCGTCAGGGCGGTCATGTCGAACACCTCCGTGCGATGTGGGAGCGCTTGGCGGACCAGCCGTCACGCGTAGACAGTTCGAGCCCCGGCGGCAAGGGCCGCGTGCATGGCGCCCCGAGCGGGATGATACCACCGGGCCAGGGAGATCGATGACGCCCCGCGCCACTCACCCGCGGTCAAGTTTCGCCGCGCGGCCCGCGCGCCCGGGCACGGGTGAGCCCCGACCCGTGAGCCCCGGACCGGTCCCCGCGCACCTCCCCGCGCCGGCGCCAGGCGGCGGCGCACGCCCTCCTCCGGGACCGACCGCTCAGGGCGCCTGCGGAGGGGGCGCGACCGGCCCGCCGCCGGCGGCGGGGCGGAGCAGGACCAGGCGGGAGAGGAGGAGCCCGAGATCCCCGCCGACGATCGCCGCGATCTGCGCCGGGGTGTGGCGCGACTTGAGGGCCGGGAGCTCCGCGACCTCGACCCAGCCCGGCGGCGCGGGCTGCCCGACGTCGAGCTGCGCGAGCGCCGGCGCGCCGGCCGGCGGCGGCGGCGGACAGGCGATCGCGCCGGTCCCGGTGCAGCGATAGGAGACCAGCTCGGCGCCCGGGAGCCGGAAGCGCTCGAGCTCCTGCGCCTCCCGGAAGCGATCCGGGGCGAGCACCACCCGACCGGCGAGCGGCGCCGCCACCGCGGCCGGGAAGCGGGCGTTGAAGGGGGCGAGGACGCCGGTGATCACCCCGAGCACCGCCACCGCGGCGGCGGGGAAGAGGGCGCGCCCGGCGCCGGCGCGGACGGCGCCGACGAGCGACGCGATCCCGAGCGCGGCCGCGGCCGGCCCGACCCAGCGCGGGTGGGACGGCCCCCCGGGCGCGGCGTCCATCAGGTGGAGGAGGACCGGCACCGCCAGCGCCGCCACCCCGAGGAGCGCGAGCGGGAGCCGGAACCAGCCGTCCCCCAGCGCGCTCCAGCGGAGGGCGAGGAGGACGGCGACCGCGGCGCAGGTCGGGAGGAGGTAGTTCTCCTGGCGCTGGGTGGGGAGCGAGTAGATCGCCAGGAAGGCGAGGACGTAGGCCCAGAGCGCCCCCTCCTCGTCGGAGAGGTCGCGGCGGCGCCGCCAGGCGTCGACGCCGAGCGCCACCACCGGCGGGGCCCAGAGCCCGGCGTTGGCCAGGTCGCCGAGCCAGATCCGCCAGAGCGGGTAGGGGCCGGAGACCAGGCCGCCGAGGAAGCGGCCCGGCGAGAACTTGCCGGCGTTCTCGCCGACGACGAACTGCGAGAGGATCAGGTCCGGGCGGGGATCGAGGAGCGGCCAGAGCGCGAAGCCGGCGAGGCCGATGGCGGCCGCCCCCGCGAGCACCGGCAGGTGGCGCCGGCGGACCGCGTCGGGCGCGTGGCGGTCCCGCCGGGCGAGCGCCGCCCACAGGCCGACGGTCCCCGGGAGGACGAGGAAGAAGGACTTGAAGAGCGCCGCGAGGGCGAGCGACAGGCCGACGGCGACGGCGGTGCCGGGGCCGAGCCGGCGCCGGGGGAGCGCGAGCGCGAGCGGCGCGAAGAGGAAGAGGGTCTCGCCGGCGTTGGTGAGGAAGGGCCGGCCGTGCTGGATGGTGGAGTGGAAGCCGAGGAAGGCGAGCGCGGCGAGCGCCCCGGCGGCCCGGTCCCGGGAGATCCGCGCCGCGAGCCAGCCGACCAGGGCGGCGGTCGCGAAGGTGAGCCCCACGACCGGCAGGCGGAGGCGCCAGAGCTCGAAGTGGCGGCCGCCGCCGGTCGCGGCGATCCCGGTCCAGAAGAGGAGCGGGGGCTTGGTGTCGAGGATCCCCCCGGCGGCCCGGAGCGGCAGCCAGCGCCCCGAGGCGGCGGTGAGCCGGGCGATCTGGACGTAGAGCGACTCGTCGCCGATGCCCGGGACGATGGGGCCGTCCAGCCCGGCGAGGTAGCAGGCGACGGCGAGGAGGAGGCCGGCGGCGAGGAGGAGCGCCGGCGGACGGGGGCGCGCGGAGGGGAGGAGCGCGGCGAGCCCTCGCTCCCCCCTGACGCGGTCGATCCCGAGCATGGGGCCGTTCCTCTCCTGCGGGCGCGGGACCGGGGCGGGCGCGCCGACGGTGACGGGGCGTGACGGTGGACCGAGGCGGCACAGCCTACCGCCGCCGCCACCGGCCGCGCCACAACTGTCGGGAGGGCGACGGCGCCGGGCGCCGGCCGAGCGCGAGGCCGGAGCGCACCGCGGCCACGGCGAGCCCCAGGAGCGTCGGCGGGCGCGGCGCCTCGAGCTCCCCGGCGAGGTGGCGCCGGAGCGCCTCCTGGCGGCGCAGCTTCCCCGAGCTGGTCCGGGGCAGCGCCCCGGGGGCGAGGAGCCGGATCCGCGCCGGCTCGACCCCGGTCCGCTCCCGGACCGCCCGCCGGATCTCCTCCTCGAGCGCCCGGTCGCCCGCCGGCCCCCGGCCGCGCGCCCGCTCGACGAGGAGGAGGAGCCGCTCCCCGTCCCCGTCGTCGGCGCCGACCGCCACCGCCCGCCCCCGGCGCACGCCGGGGAGCCCCTCGAGCGCCGCCTCGAACTCCTCCGGCGCGTGGTTCGCGCCGCGCACGATCACCAGGTCGCGCGCGCGCCCGTGGACGTGCAGCTCCCCGCCGAGCTCGAAGCCGAGATCGCCGGTGTCGAGCCAGCCGCCGGCCAGCGCCCTCCCCGTCGCCGCCTCGTCGCCGAGGTAGCCGCGCATGAGCGACGGCCCGCGGACGAAGATCCGGCCGAGCCGCCCCTCCCCCGCCGGCCGCCCGCCCTCGTCGCGGAGCTCGACCTCGACGCCCGGGATCGGCCGGCCGACGCTCATCACCTCGCGGGCCCCCGGGGCGAGCCGCCCGGCGCCGGCGAGCTGCGCGGCGTCGATCCGGACCCCCTGGAGCGGCCCGCCGGGCGCGGCGGCGGTGACCGCCAGGGCCGCCTCGGAGAGGCCGTAGACCGGGACGAGCGCCGCCGGGTCGAGCCCGGAGGGGGCGAAGCGGGCGGCGAAGCGGCGGAGGGCCTCGCCGGAGACCGGCTCGGCGCCGTCGAGCGCCAGCCGCCAGGAGCGGAGGTCGCAGCCCGCCAGCTCGGCGTCGGCGATCCGCTCGGCGCAGGTGGAGTAGGCGAAGCTCGGCGCGACCGAGACGGTGCCGCGGTGGCGCGAGATGGCGCGCAGCCAGAGGGCCGGGCGGGCGAGGAAGTGCTCGGGCGGGATCAGCACCAGCGGCCCCGGGTAGCTCATGCCGGCGAGGAGGCCGCCGATGAGCCCCATGTCGTGATAGAGCGGCAGCCAGGAGACGAGGACGTCGCGCGGCGTCGGCCCGACGAGCGCCACCAGCGCGTCGGCCTGCGCCTGGAGCGCGGCGTGGGTGAGCGCCACCGGCTTCGGATCGACGGTCGAGCCGGACGAGAACTGGACGAGCGCGAGCCGGTCCGGATCCGCCGGCTCCGCCGGCCCCGCCGCCCCCTCCGCGAGGAGCGCCGGGGCGGCGCGCCAGCCGAGCCGCGGCCCGGCCCGCGCCACCGCCTCGCCGAGGAGGCGGAGGGTCCCGCCGCCGGAGACGACGAGCGCGGCGCCGCTCACCCGGAGCATCCTGGCGGTCGACGCGAGGTACTCCTCCAGGCGGCCGAGGCGCACCGGCGGGTAGAGCGGCACCGGCACCGCGCCGGCGAGCCAGGCGCCGAGGAAGGCGTCGAGGAAGGCCGGCTCGGTCCGCAGGACGATCGCCACCCGATCGCCGGGCCGGACGCCCCAGGCCCGGTAGGCGGTGGCCGCGCGGCCGGCCCGCTCGCGCACCTCGGCCCAGCTGGCGCGCCGCTCGCGCTCGCGCAGGTCGACGAAGGTGACGCCGCAGGGGGAGCGCGCCGCCGCCTCGAGCGCCTCGACGAGCGTCGGGTGGCGCCGGGGCGGCTGCGGCGGTCCCCTCACCGCTCGCCCTCCCGGAGGCCGCCGGCGCCGGCGCCTCCCGCGCCGTCCGCGAGCTCGACGCGGGTGCGGGCGGCGACGAGCCGCGCCAGGCCGGCGAGCGTCGTCGCCCCGGCCGCGTCGTCGTCGGTCAGGGCCACCTCGAAGCGGTCCTCGACCGCGACGGCGAGCGAGAGGAGGAGGAGCGAGTCGAGCCGGGCGGCGAGGGGCTCGTCGGGCCCGGGGGCCTCCCCCTCGAGGGCCAGCTCCTCCCGGGCGATCCGGAGGATCTCCTCGGCGATCGCCCGCTCGCGCGGCGTCACCGGCCACCTCCGCCCGCGCCGTCGCCCGCCGCGCCGACCGGGGCCGCCGCCCCGGCGGC
>JAJXSQ010000175.1 GCA_021784495.1 Myxococcales bacterium
CGTCCAGGCGGCGGCCGGCGGCGGCGCGAGGCGCGGCCGGCGGAGCGGCGCGGCGCCGGGCACGAGCCGGTCGTAGAGCGCGTCGGCGCGGGCGATCACCTCCGCCGGGTGGACGCAGACCTCCGGCCACTCGCGCCCGCCCTCCTCGACCCACTTGCGGGTGGCGTCGACGCCGATCTTGCCGCCGAAGGCGAAGTGAGCGCTGGCGTGGTCGAGGACGTCGACCGGCCCCTCGGAGAGGACCAGGTCGCGGCGCACGTCGACGTTGGCGAAGGCGCGCCAGGCGGCGCCGGAGACGTCCTGCACGTCGACGTCCTCGTCGAAGACCACCAGCGTCTTGGTCTGGGCCATCTGCCCGGAGCCCCAGAGCCCGTGGATCACCTTGCGCGCCTGTCCCGGGTGCTCCTTGCGGATCGAGAGGAGGCAGAGGTTGTGGAAGACCCCCTCCACCGGCATGCACATGTCGACGATCTCCGGGGCGATCATCTGGAGCATGGGGAGGAAGAGCCGCTCGGTCGCCTTGCCGAGCCACTGGTCCTCGACCGGCGGCGGGCCGACGACCGTCGCCGGGTAGACGGCGTCGCGCCGGTGGGTGATGGCGACGACGTCGAGCGCCGGGTAGTCGTCGGCGAGCGAGTAGAAGCCGGTGTGGTCGCCGAAGGGCCCCTCGCGGACGAGCGGCGCGGCGGTGTCGACGAACCCCTCGATGACGATGTCGGCGTCGGCCGGGACCTCGAGGCCGGTCGCGACCCCCTTCACCATCCGCACCCCCTCGCCGCGCAGGAAGCCGGCGAGGAGGTACTCGTCGACGCCGGGCGGGAGCGGGGCCGAGGCGCAGTAGGTGAGCGCCGGATCGCCGCCCAGGGCGATGGCCACCGGCATCCGCTCCCCGCGGGCGCGGTGGGCGCGGTAGTGGGCGGTGGCGGTCTTGTGGAGCTGCCAGTGGAGCGCCAGCCGCCGGGGCCCGAGCACCTGGAGCCGGTACATGCCGACGTTCCGGAGCCCGGTCTCCGGGTCGCGGGTGATCACCTGGGGGAGGGTGACGAAGGGGCCGCCGTCGTGCGGCCAGGTGGTGAGGACCGGGAGGATGCCGAGATCGGCGTCGGCGCCGGTGAGCACGACGTCCTGGCAGGCGCCGGCGGAGACGGTCCGCGGCGCCATCGCCGCGAGCGCGCCGAGCGTCGGGAGGAGCTTCAGCTTCTCCCAGAGCGTGCGCGGCGGAGCGGTGTGGAGCAGGGCGCGCAGCCGCGCGGCGGGCTCCTCGAGATCGTCGCAGGAGAGCGCCCAGCTCGTCCGGCGGCGGGTGCCGAAGAGGTTCATCGCCACCGGGAAGCGGCCCGAGGAGGGGCGCTCGAAGAGGAGGACCGGGCCGCCCTGCTTGGCGGCGCGATCGGCGAGCGCCGCCATGTCGAGCCGGAGATCGACCGGCGCGGGGACGCGGACCAGCTCGCCCGCGCGCTCGACGCGATCGAGGAACCCGGAGAGCGAGGGGTAGGCCATGGCGCGCGGATCTCTACCTCGCCCCCCGGCGACTTTCAACGTTCGTTGAAGGATCCTCCCCGGCCGCGCGGCGGCGCGGGGCGGGAGGGGCGCGGCCCGCGGGCGCCGGTCAGAAGGCGCGCTCGGTGAGGGAGCGGGCCGCCTCGGCGAGCGCCCGCCGGTGGGGGCCGTCGGGGACCCGCTCCAGCGCCGCCATCGCGCCCCGGGTCCGGTCGCGGGCGAGCGCGCGCGCCGCCTCCACCCCGCCCGACCGGCGCACCGCCTCGATCACCTCGCCGGCCACCTCGCCGCCGTCGGCCCGGCCCTCCATGAGGAGCGCGAGCCGCTCGCGCAGCGCCGGGGTCGCCTCCAGCGCGCGGATGAGCGGCAGGGTCGCCTTCCCCTCGAGGAGGTCGGCGCCCAGCTTCTTGCCGAGCAGGCCGGGGTCGGCGGCGTAGTCGAGGGCGTCGTCGACGAGCTGGAAGGCGACCCCGATCCCCTCGCCGAAGGCGGCGAGCGCGGCCGGGAGCTCGCCGTCGGCGCCGGCGGCCCAGGCGCCGGCCGCCGTCGCCCAGCCGAAGAGCGAGGCGGTCTTGCCGTCGACGACCTGGAGGTAGGTCGCCTCGGTGGCGGCGAAGGTGCCGCGGAAGGTGAGCTGGAGCACCTCGCCCTCGACGAGCCGGCGCATGGTGGCGAGGAGGGGGCCGAGGGCCCGCCCGGCGGCCGGGGCGCCGGCGACGATCTCGAGGGCGCGGGTGAGGAGCCAGTCGCCGGCGAGGACCGAGACCGAGTTCCCCCAGACGACGCGGGAGGCCGGCTGGCCGCGCCGCACCGGGCCGTCGTCGATCACGTCGTCGTGGAGGAGGGTGGCGGAGTGGGTCAGCTCGGCGGCGACGGCGTAGGGGATGGCGGCGGCGAGCTCGCCGCCGTTCGCGCCGCAGGAGAGGAGGGCGACGAGCGGCCGGATGCGCTTGCCGCCCGCGCCGACGAGGTGGCGGGCGGCCGCGCCCAGGCGCGCCTCGGCGTCCGCGGTCGAGCCGGCCAGCCGCGCCTCGAGCTCGGCGAGCGTCTCCGGGAGGCGGGGGACCTCGGCGAGCGCCGCCTGGGCGCGCTCGGGGCGGAGGCCGCGGTCGGCGGCGGCGGAGAGCTGCGAGAGGATCGTCTGCTCCGTCGCCATGTCCGCGCCGCCTCCAGCCCTTCAAGGAAAGTTGAAGGCACATACCCCGGCCGCGCGCGGGCGGTCAACGAGGCGGGGGCGGGCGGCGAGGCCCCGGGCTCAGCCGGAGGTGCAGCTCGCCGTCGAGGCGGTCGGCACCGTGACCAGCGTGCCGAAGGCGCGATCCACGTAGACCGTCGCCTGGATCTGGCAGCCCGCCGTCGTGGTCTGGAGCTGGAAGGTCGGTGCCTCGGGGGCGCAGCTCGGGGCGACGACGTCGACCGTGTGCTGCAGGACGAGGTCGCCGCCGACCGGGAGGGAGAAGGCCGACTCGGCGAAGACGGGGAGGTCGGCGTCGGAGGGCGCGCCGGTGCACGGGGTCCAGGAGATCGGCAGCTGGTCCTGGGGGCTCCCCCAGGGCGGGACGATGGCCACCTCCCCCATCTTCACGTACCGGGGGTCGGAGTCGAGCGCGGCGACCGTGCGCGCCGCCGGGTCGAGGAGCGGATCGTGCGCGAGGATGTCGGCGCGCTCCGCGGAGGTCAGGGACTCGAGGAACGCGATCGGACCGGTCCACGTCGCCGGGAGCGATCTCGTCCCCTGGATTTCGCCGACCGTCAAGGGGATGGCCACCGCACCGATGCAGGGTTCCCCGCTCCCATAAGGGAAGCAGTCGTTCCCCCAGCTCCACTCCCCCTGGCGTTCGCCGGTCACCGTCGTCCGGAGCAGGAAGGATGGGTTCACCCAGAGCACGATGACGTCCTCGTCGCTCGACGGGAGGTCGACCGTCGAGGTCCATAGCCACCCCTCGTCGGCGAAGAGGGAGATGGAGAGCGTCGTCGGCGTGACCTCGGTGAGCGGCCAGCCGTCGCCGGCGTCGAGCGAGGTGACCGAGACCGGTTCGTCGGCGGTGCCGGGGGCCCGCACCACGGCGCGCCAGCGGCTCCCGAGCACGCCGCCAAGGCCGCTGCCGTAGCCGACCGTGGTGCCGGTCCCCATCCCCGGGTACACGACCGAGGCGACGACGTACGGGACCTTCACCCGCACGGTCGAGGCCGCCGCCCAGGCCTCGCAGGTGCAAGCCCCGGCGACGTGGATCGCGACCCGGCAGCCGGCTGGCAGGGGACACGCCGCCTCGGAGGTACACCCGGGGCCGATGCAGGGGCCGGACGAGCCGCAGCCCGACGCGGCGGCGAGCGCGACGGCGAGCGCCCCGGCTGCGAGCGCATGGACGGTGGGATGCACGCGGCCTCCTCGATCGACCTCCGGTGAATCGACTTCACGCATCGTACTCGCCGCACGCAGCTCGTGACAAGGGGGGCGGGAGGGCGGCGGCGGGCGACCCGCCGGTCCACGCCCGCGCTCCTCTCCCCGCCTCTGGCGCGCCGGCCCGGGACGCGTCACCATCCGCACCATGCCGGTCGTCAAGCTGGTGCTCGAGTACGACGGGACGCGCCACGTCGGCTGGCAGGTCCAGCCGAACGGCCCGTCGATCCAGGCGGAGGTGGAGCGGGCGCTGGAGACGCTCCACCGCGCGCCGCGCCGGGTGGTGGCCGCCGGGCGGACCGACGCCGGCGTCCACGCCCGCGGCCAGGTGGCGAGCTTCTTCGAGCGCGACCCGCTCCCCCTCGACGCCTACGTGAAGGGGATGAACGCCCTCCTCCCCCCGGAGGTCGCGGTGCGGGCCGCCTCGCTCGAGCCGGACGGCTTCGACGCCCGGCGCAGCGCCTCCGGCAAGCGGTACCGCTACGCCATCGAGAACGGCCCGACCCGGGC
This sequence comes from Myxococcales bacterium, assembly GCA_021784495.1. Taxonomy (GTDB): domain Bacteria; phylum Myxococcota; class Myxococcia; order Myxococcales; family Anaeromyxobacteraceae; genus JADKCZ01. The sequence continues at coordinate 4,412 of JAJXSQ010000175.1, forward strand.
CCCGCTCTCCCGCCTCGCCGCCTGGCAGCTCTTCCGCCCGCTGGACGCCGGCGCGATGCGCGCCGCCGCCGCCCACCTCGTCGGGCGCCACGACTTCGCCTCCTTCCAGGCCTCCGACTGCGAGTGCGCCCACGCGGTGCGCGACCTGCGCCGCTGCGACGTCCTCGGCGAGGGGGGCGGCCGGATCGAGGTCGTGGTCGAGGCGACCGCCTTCGTGAAGCACATGGTCCGCAACGTCGTCGGCACGCTGGTCGAGGTCGGCCACGGCCGGCGCGCGCCCGCCTCGATCCCGGCGCTCCTCGCCGCGCGCGACCGGCGCCTCGCCGGCGCGACCGCGCCCGCCCGCGGCCTCTGCCTGGAGGAGGTCTTCTACGGCGACCGGGGCGCGGGCGGCGCTTCCCAGCCGTCGTAGGCGCCGCCGTGGCGGGTCGCCAGCTCGGCGAGCGCCCAGGAGACGCCGTGGACGTGGGCCAGCGAGACCGGGTCGTCGCGCCGGAGGTCGACGCCGAAGGGGTTGGGGGGCGGTCCGTCGTCGCGCCGCTCCACCGGCGCGAACCCGAGCGCGGCCGCCGCGCCGGCGAAGGCCTCGCGCGCCGCCGCGGTCGGGAAGGAGGCCTGGTGATCCACCGGCCGCGCCGCCGCCGGCCGGTCGCCGCGCCGGGCGAGCGCCTCGGCGCTCCGCCGGTCGTCGAGCCAGCGGCGCAGCCGCGGGGTCGGGAGCAGCTCCTCCCGGAACGCCCCCCAGCCGGCGTCCTCCTCCACCGTCCGCTCCACCGCGTACCCCTCGAGCGCCGGGTCGCCGGCGAGGAGCGCGCCGCCGTCGGCGCCCGGCGGCAGGTAGCAGAGGTGCTCGCGCGCCCCGCCCATGGTGACGCGTCCGGCGTAGCGGCCGCCGAGCGCCGCCAGCGCGGCGGCCAGCGCGTCCTCGATCCGGGCGAGCGCGTCCCCCTCGCCGCCGGCGGTGAGGCCGTCGGCGCCCGGGGCGCGGAGCGGGTAGCGGAGGCGGACGAGCAGCGGGAGCCCCGCGACC
>JAJXSQ010000176.1 GCA_021784495.1 Myxococcales bacterium
GCCGCCCGGCGCCGTCCCCGGAGCGCGGGGGCCGCCGCGGTCGCCGAGGAGGCGGGGGAGCACCTCGCCCGGCGGGCCGTCGGCGGCGACGCGGCCCCGGTCGAGCCAGAGCACCCGGTCGATCCCGTCGAAGATCTCCTCGGCCCGGTGGGTGGCGGTGACGAGGGCGAGGCCGCTTGCGCCGAGGCGGGCGAGGCGGGCGAGCAGGTCGGCGCGGCCGGCGGCGTCGAGGCCGTCGCAGACCTCGTCGAGCAGCAGGACGTCGGGCGACGGGGCGAGGGCGCGGGCCAGGAGCACGCGGCGCGCCTCGCCGCGCGAGAGCTCGAGGAACGGCCGGGGGAGGAGGGGGGCGACCCCGAGCGCCGCCGCCGCCGCGTCGACCGCGGCCGCGCGCGCCGGGGTCGAGGGCGAGGCCGGGTAGAGCGCGTCGTCCAGCCCCGAGCGGATCACCGCCTCGACCGGCAGGTCGAGCTCGCGGCGGAGGTAGGCGTCCTGGCCCTCGGGGCCGACCAGCGCCATCCGCTCGCGCGCGCCGATGTGGCTCGTCTGCGGATCCTCGGGGAAGTGGTAGACCCGCCGCCCGGGGAGGGCCGGGTCGAGCCACTGGTCGCCGCGCAGGAGGCGCAGCAGGGTCGACTTGCCCGAGCCGTTGCCGCCGACCACCGCCCAGCGCGCCCCGGCGACGAGCCGGAGCGAGATCTCCCGGAGGACCGGCGCGCCGCCGAGCGTGACCGAGGCGCGCTCGAGGGTGACGAGCGGCGAGCCGGGGGGGCGCGCCACCGTCATCCGTCCGCGCGCCGCACCGGCGCCACCGGCGGCGGGGCCGGAGCGCCGGCCGCCCCGTCGATCGCCCGGGCGACGAGATCCTCCAGCCGTCCGAGGTCGTCGTGGCCCTCCGGGGTGGCGGGCGGCCCGGGCGGCGACCCGCCGGCGGCCCGCCGCTCGAGCCGGCGGCGCAGGCGGGTGAGCGGGCGGAAGACGAGCAGGTGGGCGGCGAGCGCGCCGAGCCCCGCGCCCCCGACCGAGAGCGAGAGCAGGAGGGCCAGCGCCGAGGTCCGGCCGGCGTGGGCGGCGCGGTGGGTGGCGGTGAAGTCGTGGACCACGAAGAGCGCGCCCACCTTGCGGCCGGTGGCGTCGCGGACCGGGAAGATCCCGCGGAGGAGGGTGCGATCCCCGTCCTCGACCTCGTCGAGGAGCCGGCCGCCGTCGGGGACCGCGTCGAGGGCCTGGGGCCCGGCGATGCCGGGGAGCGGATCGGTCGCGTCGACCAGGAGCACGTCGGGGCGGCCGTTCCAGTCCCGCACCTCCGGGTCGAGCACCCGGGCCCAGGCCGCCTCGTCGATGAGGCGCCGGTCGACGAGGAGCCCGTACGCGTCGCCGGTGCGCGCCTTCATGGTGCGCAGGAAGTGGTTCACCTCCTCGGCGAGCTCCATGTAGCCGAGGAGCTGCCCGTCGACGACCCACGGCCGGACGACGCGGAGGGCGAAGGCGGTCCGGCCGAGCTCCAGCCCCGCCCCCTGCTCCCCCGAGTCGATGGCGCGCGTCAGGGTGGCGCGGCCGACGCGGTCGCCGAGGAGCTCCGGGCGGTGGACGCGGAGGAAGACCTGCCGGGAGGGGGACGGCTCGATGAAGTACCAGTGGGTGATCCGGTCGCGCTCCCGGAGCACCTCGAAGGTCGGCGCGGCGGTCGCCAGGAGCGCCGGCCGGTCGCGCCGCCGGAAGGCGTCGCGCAGCTCCCGCGAGGCCATGAGCGCGTCGAGCGTCGTGGAGAGCTTCTCCACCTCCGACGCCTGCTCGGACCGGAAGGCGTCGCGCGCGCGGGAGAGCTCGGCGCCCGCCACCGCCTCGATCCGCCGCTCGAAGGAGGCGCCGACGAGCACCGCGCCGAGCCCGCCGAGGGCGACGCCCAGCGTGGCGGTGACGAGCGCCAGCGTGATCTCGGACGAGGAGCCTCGCATCCAGGGGCGCGAGCCTACCACCCGCGGTCCCGGCGGGGGCGGGCCCGTGCAGGCGCGCCGTCCGGGCCTCCGCCGCCGCCGTCAGGCGATCACGTGGACGCTGCCGCCGTCCCGCGGCGGGGCGCTGACCGGCTGGACGGGCGGCGCGGTGGAGCCGGGCGGCGTCGGCAGCTGCCCCGGTCCGGGCGGCACCGCGGCGAGGCTCGTGCTGCTGGCCGCGCTGTCGATGAGCTTGAGCGCCCCCTCGCCCTGGACCTTCTGGGCACGCTGGAGCATGCCGACCTGCGCCGCCTCGAGCTGCACGCCGTTCGAGTCCATCCCGCACCTCCGGGCGCTCTCCGCGCCGCAGCCCCGGGAGGACAGCAAGCTCCGTTCCGCCGCCGGAGCGCGCCAACCGTCCGGGATCAGGGCGGATCGTGCGCGCGTGGGCGGGGTCTCCCCACCTCCGGGTCGGCGCTCACCGGGTCGATCGCTTCCGGGGCGGGGCGGCGCCGGCCGGCGCCCGCGGTGCCGACCGGGACGGGGCAGGGAGTCGAGCGGGCGGCCCGGCTGTTGGGATCGGACGAGCCCCCGAAGGGGCAGGTGTGGGCCCTGCCGCCCGGACCTGATATTCGCCCCCTCCGGACCCCATCGACCGAAGGAGCCCCTGATGCTCGCGCGCCCAGCGCTCGCCGCCGCCCTCGTCCTCGCCGCCACCCCCGCCACCTCCGCCGCCGCGGCGGGCCCGGCCGCACCGGCGGGCGAGCTGGCCGCGCCCGACATCTCCTTCACCCGGACCGTCCTCCCGAACGGCCTCACCCTCGTCGTGCACGAGGATCACAAGGCGCCGATCGTCGCGGTCAACATCTGGTACCACGTCGGCTCGAAGGACGAGCAGCCGGGGCGGACCGGCTTCGCCCACCTCTTCGAGCACCTGATGTTCCAGCCGTCGGAGCACGCGCGGGCCGACTTCATCAAGACGCTCGAGGGGCTCGGCGCGACCGGCTTCAACGGCACCACCGACCAGGACCGGACCAACTTCTTCGAGGTCGTCCCGGTGTCGGCGCTCGACACCGTCCTGTGGATGGAGGCCGATCGGATGGGCCACCTGGTCGGCGCCATCGATCAGAAGAAGCTCGACCTGCAGCGGGGCGTGGTCCAGAACGAGAAGCGGCAGGACGAGAACGAGCCCTACGGGCGGGTCGAGGACGTGATGACCCCCGCGCTCTACCCCGCCGCGCACCCGTACGCGCACACGGTGATCGGCTCGATGCGGGATCTCGACGCCGCCTCGCTCGACGACGTGAAGCGCTGGTTCGCGACCTACTACGGCCCCTCCAACGCCACCATCGTCGTCGCCGGCGACGTCACCGCCGCCGACGCCCTCGCCCGGGTCGAGCGGGCGTTCGGGGAGATCCCCCCGGGGCCGCCGCTCGAGCGGCAGTCGACCTGGATCGCGCCGCGGACCGGCGAGCAGCGGATGCGGATGCAGGACCGGGTCCCGCAGGCGCGGGTCTACCTGACCTGGAACACCGCGGCCTGGGGGAGCCGCGACGACACGCTCCTGTCGCTGGCCGCCCAGGTGCTGAGCGCCGGCCGGAGCTCCCGCCTCTTCAAGCGGCTGGTCTACGACGACCAGATCGCCACCGACGTCTCGGCGTCGCAGGGCACGAACGAGCTCGGCTCCACCTTCACCATCCAGGCGACCGCCCGGCCGGGCGGCGATCTGGCCGCGGTGGAGCGGGCGATCCGGGAGGAGCTGGCCCGCCTCCTCGCCGGCGGCCCCACCGCCGACGAGCTGGCGCGGGCGCGGACCGAGGCCTTCGCCGGCTTCATCCGCGGCGTGGAGCGGATCGGCGGCTTCGGCGGCACCTCCGACGTGCTCGCCGAGGGGCAGGTCTTCGGCGGCGACCCCGGCCACTACCGGCGGGAGCTCGGCTGGATCCGCGCGGCGACGCCGGCCGACGTCCGCGGCGCGGCCCGGCGCTGGCTCTCCGACGGCCTCGCGGTCATGGACGTGGAGCCCTTCCCCGAGCTCCGGGCCGCGGCGGGCGCGGAGCGCGCGGCGCCGCCGCCCGCCGGGACCCCGCCCGACGCGCGCTTCCCGGCGCTGCAGCGGGCGACGCTCTCCAACGGCCTGACCGTGATCCTCGCCGAGCGCCACGCGGTGCCGGTGGTGAACCTCGACCTGTACCTCGACGCCGGCTACGCCTCGGACCAGGGCGGCCTCGCCGGCACCGCCAGCCTGGCCGGCTCGATGCTCGACGAGGGGACGGCCCGGCGCACCGCCCTCCAGATCTCCGACGAGGCGCAGCGGCTCGGCGCCGGCCTCTCCGCCGGCTCCAACCTCGACCAGACGGTCGTCGCCCTGAGCGCCCTCACCGCCAACCTCGATCCGTCGCTCGACCTCTTCGCCGACGTGGTCCTCCACCCGAGCTTCCCGGCGGCCGACCTCGAGCGGCTCCGGAAGCAGCAGCTCGCGGCGATCGAGCAGGAGATGGCCGAGCCCTTCGGCATCGCCGAGCGGATCATGCCCGGGCTGCTCTACGGCCCGGGGCACGCCTACGGCCAGCCGCTCACCGGCTCGGGCACCGCCGGGTCGGTCCGGCGGATCACCCGCGCCGACTGCGTCCGCTGGCACGACACCTGGTTCCGCCCGAACGCGGCGACGCTCGTCGTGGTGGGCGATACCACGCTGGCCGCCCTGATCCCGCGCCTCGAGCGGCTCCTCGGCGGGTGGCGGCGCGGCGAGGTGCCGGCCAAGCGGATCGGCCCGGTGGCGCCGCCGGCCGGCGCGCTCTACCTCGTCGATCGGCCGGGGTCGGAGCAGTCGCTCCTCCTCATGGGGCTCGTGGCCCCCCCGCGGAACGCCCCGGGCGCCATCCCGCAGCAGGTGATGAACGCCATCCTCGGCGGGAAGTTCGGCTCGCGCCTCAACCTCGACCTGCGGGAGGACAAGCACTGGACCTACGGCGCCGGCACGGTCATCGTCCCGGCCCGCGGCCCCCAGCCCTACATCGGCTACGCGCCGGTCCAGGCCGACCGGACGAGCGAGGCGCTGGCCGAGTTCCTGAAGATCCTGCGCGGCATCCGGGGGGCCCAGCCGATCCGGCCGGAGGAGCTCGCCGCCGCCGAGGCGAGCCTCACCCTCTCGCTCCCGGGGCGGTGGGAGACCGGCGGCGCCGTGGCCCACTCCATCGCCGAGCTGGTCCGCTTCGGCCTCGACGATCACTACTGGGACGGCTACGCGAGCAAGGTGCGCGCGGTCGACCTCGCCGCCGCGACCGCCGCCGCCGGCATCGTCGATCCGGACCGGGTGGTCTGGGTGGTGGTGGGCGACCGGGCGCGGATCGAGCCGGGGCTCCGGGCGCTCGGCCTCGGCGAGATCCGGCACCTCGGCGCCGACGGCGCGCCCTTGGCCGCGCCGCCGCAGGCGGCCCCAGCGGCGACTCCCGCGGCGCCGCAGCCC
>JAJXSQ010000177.1 GCA_021784495.1 Myxococcales bacterium
GCTCCCCTCCGACCCCGACCGCGCCCGGCGCGCCCGGCCGCCGCGGCCGCCCGGGATCCGGCCGCGCCCCCCGGCGGTCGCGGGGGCGGGGGCGGGGGCGACGCCGGGGCAGGGCGGGGACGACGCGGAGACCGGCGGATCCCGCCGGAGCGAGGAGCTGGACGACATGACCAGGGAGGAGCTGTCGGAGGCCATCCGCGAGGCGCTGCGCGAGGAGGGGGCCGAGGTGCGGCTGGCGAACAAGTGGGAGGGAGGGACCGTCGTCCTGAAGCCGGGCGACCCGGCCACCCAGGCGCGGGAGCTCCCCATCGACGCCCTGCTCCACAAGGTGGTCATGATCCGCGACCGCCTGCGGGTGCTCGAGCAGAAGGTCAACGCGCACGAGAAGCTGAGCGACGCCGAGAAGGTCGACCTCCAGCAGTACGTCACCCGGTGCTACGGCTCGCTCACCAGCTTCAACCTCCTCTTCCGCGACGAGGCCGACCGCTTCGTGGGCGAGAAGGTTTGAAGGCGGGCCGACCGCCGTTATATAGCGCCGCACGAGGTGGCCCGATGGAGGTGAAGATCGCCCGCACCGCCGGGTTCTGCTGGGGCGTCCGCCGCACGGTCGACCAGGTCATGCAGGTCGCCGATCAGGGGCGCGGGCCGGTGGTCACCCTCGGGCCGATCATCCACAACCCGCAGGCGGTGGCGCGGATGCGCGACAAGGGGGTCGGCACCGTCGCCGCCATCGCCGAGGTGGCCGCCGGGACGACGGTGGTGGTGCGGACCCACGGCGCGATCCGCAGCGAGCTCGAGGGCGCCGCCGCCCGCGGCCTCGAGGTGGTCGACGGGACCTGCCCCTACGTGAAGTACCCGCAGGCGATGGCACAGCGGCTCTCGCGCGAGGGGTACCACCTGGTGATCGTCGGCGACGCCGACCACGCCGAGGTGAAGGGGGTCGTCTCCTACTGCGAGGGGCCCTGCACGGTGGTGAAGCCCGGCGCGGTGGTGCCGTCGATCAAGGACAAGAAGGTCGCGGTGATCGCCCAGACGACCTGCATCGGGGCCGACTTCGAGCGGATCGTCGGCGCCCTGGCCCTGCGCCACAAGGAGGTCCGGGCGGTCAACACCATCTGCAACGACACCGAGGAGCGGCAGGAGGACGCCCGCGCGCTCGCCACCTCGGTCGACGCGGTCGTCGTGGTGGGAGGGAAGAACAGCGCCAACACCCGCCACCTCGCCGAGATCTGCCGCGCGATCCAGCCGCGGACCTGGCACGTCGAGACGGCGAGCGAGCTCGACCCCGGCTGGTTCGCCGGCTGCCAGGTGGTCGGGATCTCCGCCGGCGCCTCCACCCCCGACTGGGTCGTGACCGGGGTCGGCGACTGGCTGCGGGCCCTCGCCTGACCGGGGCGTCGCGGGCGCCGGGGGGCCGCCGGCCGGCTATTGACGCACCTTTTTCGCTTGTGTAGGTTGCCTCCCTTCCAAGAATCCGCCGGCCTGTCGCCGGCGCGTGCGACGGTCCTCGATCCCCGGGGCCGGCCGCGCTCCACCTTCACAGGGGGCATCACTCGGCGACGCCGGCCCGTCCGTCCCTCCCGCCGGCGCCCACCCAAGAGAGAGCAGAGCTGACACGAATGGAGAATCAGACTCCCCGTACGATCGACGCCGACACCGAGGACTTCGCCGCGCTCTTCGCGGCCAGCGAGGCGCAGGCGGGCCCCGTCCAGGAGGGCAAGGTCGTCAGCGGCACCGTGATCCAGTTGACGAAGGACTACGCGGTCATCGACATCGGCTACAAGTCCGAGGGCCAGGTCCCGATGTCGGAGTTCTCGCCCGGTCCCGCGGGCGAGCCCGGCGTCAAGGTCGGCGATCGCGTCGAGGTGCTGGTCGAGTCGCGCGAGAATGACACCGGCATGGTCGTCCTCTCCAAGGAGAAGGCCGACAAGATGCGGATCTGGGACGAGATCTCGGCCGCGTGCGAGCGCGACGAGCTCGTCGAGGGCGTGATCGTCGGCCGGGTGAAGGGCGGCCTCTCGGTGGACATCGGGGTCAAGGCCTTCCTCCCGGGCAGCCAGGTCGACATCCGCCCGGTGCGGAACCTGGACAAGATGATCGGCGAGAAGTTCAAGTTCAAGGTCATCAAGTTCAACAAGAAGCGGGGGAACATCGTCCTCTCGCGCCGCGTCCTCCTGGAGAAGGAGCGCGAGGAGCTCAAGAAGGAGACCCTCAAGAACCTGAAGGAGGGGGCGATCCTGAAGGGCGTGGTGAAGAACCTGACCGACTACGGGGCCTTCATCGACCTCGGCGGCATCGACGGCCTGCTCCACGTCACCGACATGAGCTGGGGCCGGATCGGCCACCCGAGCGAGATGTTCGAGGTCGGCGCCGAGGTGCGGATCGTCGTCCTCAAGTTCGATCCGGCGACCGAGCGGGTGAGCCTCGGCCTGAAGCAGATCCAGGAGGACCCGTGGCACCGCGCCGACGAGAAGTACCCCGTCGGCACCCGGGTGAAGGGCAAGGTCGTGAGCCTCACCGACTACGGCGCGTTCATCGAGCTCGAGCAGGGCGTCGAGGGGCTCGTGCACGTCTCGGAGATGAGCTGGACCAAGCGGGTGAAGCACCCCTCGAAGCTGGTCAACCAGGGCGACGCGGTCGAGGCGGTGGTCCTGGACATCGACCCGAAGGCGAAGCGGATCAGCCTCGGGATGAAGCAGATCGAGGCGAACCCCTGGACCCTCCTCGAGGACAAGTACCCCATCGGCTCGGTGATCCGCGGCGAGGTCCGCAACGTCACCGACTTCGGGGTGTTCGTCGGCGTCGAGGAGGGGATCGACGGCCTCGTCCACGTCTCCGACGTCTCCTGGACGGAGCGGATCAAGCACCCCTCCGAGAAGTTCAAGAAGGGGGACGTCGTCGAGGCGGTGGTGCTCAACATCGACGTCGAGAACGAGCGCTTCAGCCTGGGCATCAAGCAGCTCGCCGCCGACCCCTGGACGACGCTCACCGAGCGTCACCCGGTCGGCGCGCGGGCCCGCGGCAAGGTCACCAAGGTCACCGACTTCGGCGCGTTCGTCGAGCTGGAGCCGGGGATCGAGGGGCTGGTCCACGTCTCGGAGATGAAGGACGAGCGGGTCGAGAACCCCCGCGACGTCGTCAAGGAGGGGGACGAGATCGAGGTGAAGGTCATCGACATGGACCTCCAGGAGCGGAAGGTCGCGCTCTCGATCAAGGCCCTGAACCGCGACGGCGGCGAGGAGGACTACCGCGAGTACCTCCGCAAGCAGGGCGACGGCCGCGCGCGGCTGGGCGACCTGATGGAGAAGTTCAACCGGCGCAAGTAGCCGGGCGCGCCCTCCGGGCGACCGCGGCACCGACGGGCGACCCGCGCAGGCGGGCCGCCCGTCTCCTCGTCGGGGCCGGCGCGGGCCCGGACAGTTGCGGGGGGGAGCGCCACGTGGTTACCTCGCCGCGATGACTCCAGGCGATCTCCCCCCCCGCGACCCGCACGGCGAGCCGCTCCCGACCACGCCGCTCCCTCCGGCGGCGGCCGCCCCACCGCCGTGGGGCCCGGCCGCGGCGCCGCCGGCGCCGCGCCGCTCCTCGGTCCTCCTCGGCGTGATCGCCGCCCTGCTCGGCGGGCTGGTGCTCGTCCTGGGAGGGCTCCTCGCCCTCGGCTACGGCCTGCTCCGGGGCGAGGGCGGTGGGCTCGCCTCGGGGGAGCGGATCGGGGTCGTGGTGGTGAAGGGGATCATCGGCGCCCCGACGGGCGGGACCGAGGCGGAGCCGGTGATGAAGCTCGTCCGGCGGCTCGCCGCCGACGACGACATCAAGGCGGTGGTGGTCCGGATCGACTCCCCCGGGGGCGCCGTCGCGCCGTCGCAGGAGATCTACGACGAGCTGCGCCGGCTCTCGGCGAAAAAGCCGACCGTCTGCTCGATGGGCAACCTGGCCGCGTCGGGTGGCTTCTACGTCGCGATGGGCTGCTCGAAGATCGTGGCCGAGCCGGGAACGCTCACCGGCTCGATCGGCGTGATCAGCCAGTTCGTGAACGTTCGCGGGCTGGTGGAGCGGCTCGACCTCCGGTTCGAGACGATCAAGAGCGGCAAGCTGAAGGACCTGGGGAGCCCGTTCCGCGACATGACGGCCGACGACCGGGCGTACTGGCAGGCGGTCACCGACCGGATCTTCGAGCAGTTCCTGGGGGCGGTGGTCGCCGCGCGCCACCTCCCCGAGGCCAAGGTCCGGGCGGTGGCGGACGGCCGCGTCCTCACCGGCGAGGACGCCCAGCGGCTCGGCCTCGTCGACCAGCTCGGGAACTTCTACGTCGCCGTCGATCTGGCGGCGCGCGCGGCCGGGATCAAGGGAGAGCCGGCGCTGATCTACCCGCCGGAGGACGGCGGTCGGCTCCTGCAGCGGCTCCTCGGCGGGTCGGCGTCGGCGGTCGTCCGGGCGCTCTCCGGCGAGCTGGCGCGCGGCGCCGCCGAGGCCGGGCAGCCGGGCCTCTACCTCCTGGCGCGGTAGGGGACGGCACCGATGGAGCGACCGCTCTGGGCGCCGTGGCGGATGGAGTTCATCGCCGCCGAGAAGCCGCCGGGCTGCATCTTCTGCGACTTCCCGGCGGCCCCGGAGTCGGAGGACCGGCGCAACCTCATCGTCCACCGGACCGCGCACGCCTTCGCCATCCTGAACCGGTTCCCGTACAACTCGGGCCACCTGATGGTGGTGCCCCGCCAGCACGGCGCCGACCTGGACGCCCTGGCCCCGGAGGCCTGGGCGGACCTCCAGGCGCTCCTCCGGCGCGCCGCGTCCCTCCTGCGGGCCGTCTACCGCCCGGAGGGGCTGAACGTCGGCATCAACCTGGGGAAGGTGGCCGGCGCCGGGATCGTCGACCACCTGCACTGGCACCTCGTGCCGCGCTGGGCCGGGGACAACAACTTCATGCCGGTCCTGGCGGACACCCGGGTGGTCGTCGACCACCTCGACTCGGCCTGGGAGAAGCTCCGGGCGGCGTTCGCCGCCCGCTGAGGCCGAGGTGCCGGCGATCCCGCCTCACCTCCTCCTCGCGCTCGGCGCCGGCGTCCCGCTCGCGCTCCTGGCCTTCGCGGTGAGCCGGCACCGCCGGCGCCGCACCGAGGCCCAGGCCTACCTCCGCGGCGTCCGGTCGATGATCTCGGACGATCCGGACGCGGCGATCGAGGCCCTCTCCGACGCGGCGCGCCTCGGCACCCCGCAGGCGCTCGAGACCTACCTCGCCCTCGGCGCGCTCTTCCGCCGGACCGGCGATCTGGCGCGCGCGGTCCGCCTCCACCGGAACATGCTCGTCGGACCGTGGCTCACCGCCGAGCGGCGCGTCGAGGTCGAGCTCGAGCTGGCCGAGGACCTCCGCCGGAGCGGGATGCTCGCCGA
>JAJXSQ010000178.1 GCA_021784495.1 Myxococcales bacterium
TCGCGCTCCTCGCCGCGCGGCGGGGCGCGGCGCCGGCGGTGGTGCCGCGCTGGGCGGGGCGGCTCGAGCCGCTCCACGCGCTCTGGTCCCGGGCCTGCCTGCCCGCGCTCGAGGCGGCGCTGGCGCGGGGGGCGCCGTCGCTCCGCTGGCTCGCCGCCGAGGTCGGGGCGGCGATCGTCGAGCCGGAGGACTGGGCGCGGGTCGATCCCGGCGGGCGGGCGCTCTCGAACGCCAACACCCCCGCGGACGCGGCCCGCCTCGGGCTCACCCGCTGAGCCGGGCGGCGGTCAGCTCCAGCGGAAGATCCGGAGGGCGAGCGCGAAGCTGCCGGCGGCCACCGCCGCCAGGAGGAGGCACTGCGGCGCCACCTGCAGGAGCGTCGCGCCCTCGATCATCACCGCCCGCAGCCCGTCGTTCAGCGCGGTGAGCGGCAGCCCCCGGATGGCGGGCTGGAGCGCCGCCGGGAAGTTGGCGGAGGAGAAGAAGACGCCGGAGAGGAGCATCATCGGCATCATCACGGCGTTGATCAGCCCGCTCACCGTCTGGGTGTTCCGCGCCCGGGAGGCGACGAGGAGGCCGAGGCCGGCGAAGGCGGCGGCGCCGAGCGCGGCGACGACGGCGAGCGCCACCAGGGAGCCGCGGAGCGGCACGCCGAAGGCGAGGACGCCGAAGCCGATGAGGGTCGGCAGCTCGATCGCCAGGAAGAGGGCCCGGACGGCGGCGAAGGAGAGGAGGAAGTGGCCGCGCCGCATGGGGGTCGCCGCCATCCGCTTCAGGAGCCGCTTCTGCCGGGTCTCGACGATCACGTAGCCGAGCCCCCACATCCCGGTCGACATGACGTTCATCCCCACCAGCCCCGGGAGGAGGAAGTCGACGTACCGCGAGCCCGGCTCGGTCACCGGCGCCGGGACCGGGCCGACGACGTCCCGCCGCCCGGCGGCCCGCTCCAGCAGATCGGCGGCCACGGCGCGCGCCAGCCGCCCCTCGGGGCGGGTGGGATCGAACCGCAGGAGGGGCGGCGTCCCGGGCTGGACGACGAGGGCCACCCGCCCGGTGCGCAGCGCCGCCCCGGCCGCCGCCTCGCCGAGCCGCTCCACCCTCAGCTCCCGGTCGGCGACCAGCGCGGCCGCGACCCCGCCGGCCCCCGGCCCCTCGACGACCCCGACGCCGAGCGCCTCCGGCGGGCGGCTCCGGAAGGCGATCCCGAGCGCGACGGTGAGCGCCAGGGGGAAGACGAAGCTCCAGAAGACGGTCGAGGGCTCCCGGTAGAAGAGCCGGATCCGGGCGAGGACGAGCTGCCGGAGCGCGCCCGGTGGGTGGCGCTCAGTCACGGAGCCTCCGGCCGGTGAGCGCCATGAAGACGTCCTCGAGCGTCGCCCGGTGGGTCGAGAGCGCGGCCAGGGTCACCCCGCGGGCGTCGAGCGCGGCGAGGAGCGCCGGCACCGCGAGGTGGAGCTGCTCGGTCACCAGCGCGAAGCCCTCGCCGGCCCGCCGGACCCCGCGGACCCCGGGGAGCGCCGCGAGCGCGGCGTCGTCGAGGCCGGGGCCGGGGCCGGGCGTGAACTCGACCACCTCCTCGCCGACGTGGGCCGCCACCAGCGCCGCCGGGGTGCCGAGGGCGATCACCCGGCCGTGGTCGACGATGGCCACCCGGTCGCAGAGCCGCTCCGCCTCGTCCATGTAGTGGGTGGTGAGGACGACGGTCCGCCCCTGCCGCTTCAGCCCGGTCACGACGTCCCAGAGCTGCCGGCGCGACTGCGGGTCGAGCCCGGTCGTCGGCTCGTCGAGGAAGAGGAGCTCCGGGTCGCCCACCAGCGCCGTCGCCACCGCCAGCCGCTGCCGCTGCCCCCCGGAGAGCCGCTCGGTCCAGGCGTCGCGCTTCTCCTCGAGCGCCACGAGGCGGATGACCTCGTCCTCGTGGCGGCCGGCGGGGTAGAGCGACCGGAACATGCGCACCACCTCGCGGACGGTGAGCCGATCGGGGAGGTGGGTCTCCTGGAGGGTGAGGCCGATCCGGGCCCGGAGCGCCGCCGCGTCGGTCCCCCAGCGGCGGCCGAGCACCTCGACGTCGCCCGCCGTCGGGTCGAGCAGCCCCTCGAGCACCTCGACGGTCGTCGTCTTGCCGGCGCCGTTCGGTCCGAGCAGCCCGAAGCACTCCCCGCGCGCGACCTCGAGGTCGAGGCCGTCGACCGCCAGCACGTCGGGCGGGTAGCGCTTCACGAGGCCGCGGCAGCGGATGGCGGGGGCGGTCATGGGGAGGGGCCCGGTCGTCAGGCGAGCCAGCGGACGAGCGCCACCCCGGCGGCGCCCGAGGCGAGGCAGCCGAGCCAGGTGAGGCCGAGGTAGAGCCCGGCGACCGGGAGGAGCCCGCGCGCGGCGAAGGTGAGCAGCTCGTGGTTGAAGGACGAGTAGGTCGTGAAGCCGCCCACCACCCCCGTCGCCAGGAAGAGCCGCAGATCGGGCGAGACGGCGGCGGTGTCGGCGGCGGCGGTCACCACCACGGCGATGACGAAGGACCCGACGACGTTCACCGCGAGCGTGCCGAAGGGGAAGGCGTCGCCGAGGAGCCGGGCGGCGCCGAGGCTCACGAGGTAGCGGGCCCCCGAGCCGAGGGCGCCGCCGGCGCAGACGAGGAGGAGCCGCTCCACCGCTCCTCAGTACCCCGGGGCCGGCGGGGCGGGCAAGCGCCCGCGGGGCCGGATCGATCGACGCCCCGCGGAGGGGAGCTCCCCCCGGCTCGCCCCGGGATCGGACTGCCGGTTCACGCCCGTTCGTGGTAGGGCTCGGGATCGAGGAGGCCGTCGTGGCCGCGCTCCTGGTCCCCGAACCCGCCGAGACCCCGCTGCGGACCGTCGAGGTGGACGGCCAGGCGCTCGCCTACCGCCGGCGCGGCGACGGCGCCGCCGAGGCGGTCCTCCTCCTCCACGGCATCACCACCCACTCCTTCCTCTGGGAGCCGGTGCTCGCCGCCCACGGCGGGCCGGGGGGGCGCGACGTCGTGGCGGTCGACCTCCTCGGCTGCGGGGCCTCCGCGAAGCCGCTCGACGTCTCCTACGGCCTCCCCGCCCACGCCGCGCGGATCGCCCGCCTCTGCGCCGCGCTCGGCCTGGAGCGGGTCCACCTCGTCGGCCACGACCTGGGCGGCGGCATCGCCCAGATCCTGGCGGTGGAGCGGCCGGCGCTGGTGCGCAGCCTCACCCTGATCAACACCGTCGGCTACGACTTCTGGCCGGTCCAGCCGATCTCGGCGCTCCGCACGCCCATCGTGCGCCAGCTCATGATGGCCGCGCTCGACGCCGGCGCGCTCACCGCCGTCGTCCGGCGGGGGCTGTACCACCGCGAGCTGATCTCGCCGGCGCTCATGGCCCAGTTCCGGGCGCCGCTGGCCACCGCCGAGGGCCGGAAGGCCTTCGTCCACTTCGCCCGCTGCCTGGACAACTCCGACCTGACCGGGATCGCCGCGGCGCTCCGCGGGATCTCGATCCCCACCGCCATCCTCTGGGGCATGGCCGATCGCTACCTCCCCTTCGCCATCGCCGCCCGGCTGGCGGCGGAGATCCCCGGCGCCCGCCTGGTCCGGATCGCGACCGCCGGCCACTTCGTCCCGATCGACGAGCCCGCGCTCCTCGCCGAGGTGCTGCGGGAGCAGTTCGATGCCGCCCGCTGACGACCCGCGGATGCGACGCCTCCGCGAGCTCGAGGAGCGCCTCCTCCAGCTGCAGGACGAGAACGAGCTGCTGGCGGAGCGCGAGGCGGACCTCACCCTCCTCGGGCTGGTGTCGGAGCGGGTCTACCTGGAGACCGATCCCGACGCCATCCTGGCGACGGCGCTCGAGCAGGCGTCCATCCTCCAGGACGTCCCCGTCTGCGCCGCCGGGGAGCGCGAGGGCGACGCGCTCGCCGTGCGGGCCGGCTACCACGCCCGGAGCCACGAGCCCCTCGCCGGGCGGCGCCTCCCCCTCCCGGCCGGCCTCCCCGAGGGGTCCGCGGCCGGACCGGTGACCCTCTCGGCCGCCGACTGCGCCGCGGCCGGGCTCTCGCCGCGGGCCCTGGGCGGCCTCTCCCCGTCCGGCGCGCTGCTGGTCCCGTTCTCCTGCCGGACCATGCCGCGGGGCCTCTTCCTCTTCCTCTTCGCGCTCGACGGCGCGGGGCGCCGGTTCGCCGCGCTCGCGCCGCTCCTCGAGCGGGTCGCGGAGACGGTCGCCGCCCGGCTGGAGAACGTCGCCCTCCTCCACGAGGTGATGGACCTCAACGCCGCGCTCGACCGGAAGGTGGAGGAGCGGACCCGGGACCTCCGGGCGAGCGAGGCGCGCCTCCGCCTCGCCCTCTCGGCCGCCGCCATGACCGCGCTGGAGTGGGACCCCGCGTCCGGCGCGCTCTCCTGGGCCGAGGGCGCCCCGGCGCTCCTCGGCGCCGTCCCCGCCACGCTCCCCGCCTGGCTGGAGGCCGTCGCGCCCGAGGATCGCGCCGGCCTGGAGCGGGCGGTGCGCCAGGCCTCGGAGGCCGGGGTCCGGACCCGGCTCGAGCTCCGCCACGGCGACGCCCCCGCGCGCTGGCTCGAGCTCCACCTCGGCCCGGCCGCGGGCGACGTCCGGCCCGGGCCGGCCGCCGGCGTGCTCCTCGACGTCACCGGGCGGCGCGAGCTCGAGGAGGAGCTGCGCCGCGCGCACCGGCTCGAGTCGGTCGGCCGCCTCGCCGGCGGCATCGCCCACGACTTCAACAACCTCCTCACCACCATCCTCGGGGTGAGCGAGATCGTCAGCGCCGACCTGCCGCCGGGGAGCCCCCACCAGGCGGACCTCCGGTCGATCCTCGACGCCGGCCGCACCGCGGCGTCGCTCACGCGGCAGCTCCTGGCCTTCAGCCGCTCCCGGCGGCTGGAGCTGCGGCCGGTCCGGCTCGACGAGCTCTGCCGGAGCTTCACGCCGATGCTGGCGCGGCTCATCGGGGAGACCATCGAGATCCGGCTCGACCTCGACGTCACCACGCCGGCGGTCCTGGCCGATCGCTCCCAGCTGGAGCAGGTGCTCCTCAACCTCGCGGTGAACGCGCGGGACGCGATGCCGGGCGGCGGGACCCTCGCGGTCGAGGTGGCGCGGGGGGCCGGCGACGGGGCCCCGGCGCCGGGGAGCTGGGTGCGCCTCTCGGTGGCCGACTCCGGCGCCGGCATGCCCCCCGAGGTCGCGTCCCACGCCTTCGAGCCGTTCTTCAC
The DNA here is from genome assembly GCA_021784495.1 of Myxococcales bacterium. Lineage (GTDB taxonomy): Bacteria > Myxococcota > Myxococcia > Myxococcales > Anaeromyxobacteraceae > JADKCZ01. The sequence goes on from JAJXSQ010000178.1 coordinate 5,213, forward strand.
CACCAAGGGGCCCGACGCCGGGACCGGGCTCGGCCTGGCGACGGTGTACGGGATCCTGCGCCAGCACGGCGGCCACGTCCGGCTGCGGACCGCGCCGGGCGCCGGCGCCCGCTTCGACCTCTTCTTCCCGGTGGCCGGCGAGGGGGCCGCGGCCGGCGCCGCG
>JAJXSQ010000179.1 GCA_021784495.1 Myxococcales bacterium
GTGACCGCGGCGCGGCCCGGGCCGCCGGCCGAGCGCTTCATGCGGCTCGCCATCGCCGAGGCGACGCGGGGGCTCGGCAGGACCAGCCCGAACCCGGCCGTGGGCGCGGTGCTCGTCCGCGGCGGGCGGGTGATCGCGCGCGGGCACCACGCGCGGGCCGGCGAGCCGCACGCCGAGGTCGTGGCGCTGGCCGCGGCCGGCGCCCGGGCGCGCGGCGCCGACCTCTACACCACGCTCGAGCCCTGCGACCACTTCGGCAAGACGCCGCCCTGCAGCGTGGCGATCGCCGCCGCCGGGGTCCGGCGCGTCTTCGTCGGCTCGCGCGATCCCAACCCGGTGGTCGACGGCCGGGGGCTCGCGCGGCTCCGCCGCGCCGGGGTCGAGGTGCGGACCGGGATCCTCCCCGCCGAGTGCGACCGGCTCAACGAGGCCTGGTTCCACTTCATCACCACCGGGCGCCCCTTCGTCACCCTGAAGGTGGCCGCGACGCTCGACGGCCGCATCGCCACCCGCGCCGGCGACTCCCGCTGGGTGAGCGGCCCGGAGGCGCGCGCCTGGGTCCACCGGCTCCGGGACCGGGTGGACGCGGTGCTGGTGGGGAGGGAGACGGCGCGCCTCGACGATCCCCGGCTGACCACCCGCCTCCCCGGCGGCGGCGGCCACGATCCGCTGCGGGTGGTGCTCGACACCCGGTTGTCGCTCCCGCCCACCCTCCGCCTCTTCCGGCAGCGCTCCCGGGCGGCGACGCTCCTGGTCCACGCCGCCGGCCGGCGCCGGGCGCCGGCGCGGGGGGTCGAGCTGCTCCGCTGCCGGCGCGGGCCGGGCGGCCTCGACCTCCGCGATCTGCTCGACAAGCTCGGGGTCCGCGGGGTGACCCACCTGCTGGTCGAGGGCGGCGGGGCGGTGGCCGGGTCCTTCCTCGCGGCGGGGCTGGTCGACCGGCTGGCCCTCTTCCTCGCCCCGCGGATCCTGGGGGAGGGCCGGGGCTTCGGCCCGCCCGGCGCCCCGGCGCGGATCGCCGACGCGGTCGCGGTGGCCGGCCTCGAGGTGGAGCGGCTCGGGGCCGATCTGCTCGTCACCGGTCGCCCGGCGCTGGCGGGCGCCGCGCCGCGGGTCTAGGATCGCCGGCTCGCATGTTCACGGGACTCGTCGCCGATGTCGGCTCGGTGGTGCGGATCTCCCCGCGGGCGGGGGGGGCGCGCCTGGTCCTCCGGCCCGCCGCGCTGCCGGTGGACGAGCTCGCGCCCGGCGAGAGCGTCTGCTGCTCGGGCGCCTGCCTCACGGTGGTGGAGCGCGGGGACGGGCTGGTCGCGTTCGACGCCGTCCCGGAGACGCTCGCCCGGACGACGCTCGGGGCCTGGCGCCCCGGCACCCGGGTCAACCTGGAGCGTGCGCTGCGGCTCTCGGATCGGCTCGGAGGCCACCTCGTCGCCGGCCACGTGGACGCGGTGGGCGAGGTGCTCTCCCGCGCCGCCGAGGGGGCGGGCGCGCGGCTGACCCTCTCGCTCCCGGCGGCGATCGCGCCGCTGGTGGCGGAGAAGGGCTCGATCGCGGTGGACGGGGTCTCGCTCACCGTCGCGGTGGCCGGGCGCGACCGCATCGAGCTCGCGCTCATCCCCGAGACGCTGGCCCGGACGACCCTGGGCGACGCCCGCCCCGGCGTCCGGGTCAACCTCGAGGCCGATCTGGTGGCGCGCCACCTGGCCCGGCTGCGGGAGTGGGGGCCGCTCGACGCCGGCGCCCTCGCGGCGTGGGGCTATCCGGCAGGGGAGAGCACGTGACGCACTCGACGCAGCGGTCCGTGGAGCGGGTGGAGCGGGCGATCGACCGGATCCGCGCCGGCGGGATCGTCATCATGGTCGACGACGAGGACCGCGAGAACGAGGGCGACCTCTGCATGGCGGCCGAGCTCGTCACCCCGGCCGCGGTCAACTTCATGGCCAAGCACGGCCGGGGGCTCGTCTGCCTCTCCCTCACCGAGGAGAAGGTGGGCCGGCTGCGCCTCCCGCTCATGGTGGAGGAGGGGGCGAACACCAGCTCCTTCGGGACCGCGTTCACCGTCTCGATCGAGGCGCGCAAGGGGGTCACCACCGGGATCTCGGCCCGCGACCGCGCCCACACCATCCTCACCGCGGTCCGGGACGACTGCCGGCCGGAGGACCTGGCGCGCCCGGGGCACGTCTTCCCCCTCCGCGCCCGGAGCGGCGGCGTGCTGGTGCGCGCCGGCCAGACCGAGGGCTCGGTCGACCTGGCGCGGCTCGCCGGGCTCCGCCCGGCGGGCGTGATCTGCGAGGTGATGAACGACGACGGCACGATGGCCCGCCGCCCCGAGCTCGAGCTCCTGGCCGCGCGCCACGAGCTCCCGATCGTGTCGGTCGCCGACCTGATCGCCTACCGGATGCTGAAGGACACCCTGGTCCGGCGGGCCGCGGAGGCGCCGCTGCCGACCGCGCAGGGCGAGTTCCGGGCGGTCGCCTACGAGAACGACGTCGACCGGCACCAGCACGTGGCGCTCGTCATGGGGCGCTGGCGCCCGGCGGAGCCGGTGCTGGTGCGGGTCCACTCGAAGTGCCTCACCGGCGACGTCTTCGGCTCGATCCGCTGCGACTGCGGCCCGCAGCTGCAGGCGGCGGTCCGCCAGATCGCGCGGGCCGGGAAGGGCGTCCTCCTCTACCTCGACCAGGAGGGGCGCGGGATCGGGCTGGTCAACAAGCTGAAGGCGTACAACCTGCAGGATCAGGGGCTCGACACCGCCGAGGCGAACGTGCGGCTGGGGTTCAAGCCGGACCTCCGGGACTACGGGCTCGGCGCCCAGATGCTGCGCGACCTCGGCGTCCGCAAGATGCGCCTGCTCACCAACAACCCGAAGAAGATCGTCGGCCTCGAGGGGTACGGGCTCGAGGTGGTGGAGAGGGTCCCCCTCGAGACGCCGCCCACCTCGCGAAACCTCGCCTACCTCGTCACCAAGCGTGACAAGATGGGCCACCTCCTCACCCTGGCGCCGGCCCCGCCGGCCCCGCCGGCGCGGCGCGCGCGGCGGGTCGGGGCCGCCGCCGGCGCCCGGAAAGGACGCAAGCCATGAACGTGCACGAGGGAACGCTGATCGCCACCGGGCTCCGGTTCGGCCTGGTGGTCGCCCGCTTCAACTCGCTCATCACCGACCAGCTCCTCGCCGGGGCGGCCGACACCCTGCGGCGCCACGGCGCCGCCGACGCCGACCTGGACGTCTACCGCTGCCCGGGCACCTTCGAGCTGCCGGCCCTCCTCCGGCGCGTGGCGGCGAGCGGCCGGCACGACGCGGTGATCGCGCTCGGCGCGGTGATCCGCGGCGGCACCCCGCACTTCGACTTCGTCGCCGCCGAGGCGACCAAGGGCGTGGCCCAGGTGGCGATGGAGGCCGCCTGCGCCGTCTCGATGGGGATCCTGACCTGCGACACCATGGAGCAGGCGCTCGAGCGCGCCGGGGTGAAGGCCGGCAACAAGGGGGCGGAGGCGGCGGCCGCGGCCATCGAGCAGGCCCAGGTCCTGCGGTCCCTCGCCGGCGCGCGCCGGGCCAAGGGGGCCCGTTGACCGCCGGCCGGCGAACCCGCGCGCGGGAGCGCGCGCTCCAGGCGCTCTACCAGATCGACGTCGCCGCCGCCGGCATCGACGACGCGCTCCAGAGCTTCTGGCGGAGCTTCGAGCCGACCGAGCGGGAGGTGCAGCTCCTGGCCGAGGGGCTGGTGCGCGGCGTGGCCGTCGACCGCCAGGCCGTCGACGACCTGATCGACGGCGCCTCGACCAACTGGCGGCTCGACCGGATGGCCCGGGTGGACCGGAACGTCCTCCGGCTCGCGACCTGGGAGTTCCTGCGGGGCGACGCGCCGGTGAAGGTGGTCATGAACGAGGCGATCGAGCTCGCCAAGAAGTACGGCTCGGAGAGCAGCGGCGGGTTCGTGAACGGCGTGCTCGACCGGATCGCCCAGGGGCTGCCGGCGGCGCGGCGCGGCGAGGGCTGATGCGGCGGCTGGAGATCGCCGAGCTCTCGCTGGCCACGCTCGACGCCCTCGACGTCGACGCGATCGCGGTGCTGGTCGGGCCGGAGCGCCCGCTCCCGGGGCTCGGGGGGCTCGTCGACTGGCGGCTCGCCGGCGCGCTCACCCGCGCGCTGCGCGCCGGGCTCTACGGCGGCGCGCCGGGGGAGGCCCTCCTCCTCCCGACGGCCGGGCGGCTGCCGGTGGGGCGGGTCGTGGCCATCGGCCTCCCGTCGCCCGACGGGCTCGCCGACTTCGCGCGGGCGGCCCGGCGCGCCTGCGAGGTGATGGTCCGCGCGGGCGCGACCGCGTTCGCCACCGCCCTCCCGTCGGTCGACGGGGCGGCGCTCCCCGAGGTGGCGCGCGCCTGGCTCGACGCCGGCGCCGGGCTGCCCTCGACCCGCGAGGTCCTGCTCGGCGATCCCCGGGCGCTCCTCGAGGCGCTCGGGGCGGCGCGCGCCGCCGCCGGCGCCGCGGTCGAGCTCGCTGCCTTCCCGGCGCGGCCGGCGGCGATGGTACGATGAGCGGAGCGGGCGCCACGGGGCGCCCCCGCCCACGATGGCCGACCGGATCCAGAAGGCGCTCGCCGAGTTCGTCTCCGAGGCCCAGGAGAACATCGACCTCCTCGGCCGGGACGTCATGCGGCTCGACGGCCAGGCCGGCGAGCCCGACCCCGATCTGCTGAACGCCGTCTTCCGGGAGGCCCACACCATCAAGGGGCTCTCCTCGATGTTCGCGGTGGAGCGGATGGCGCGGCTGGCCCACGCGCTCGAGGACCTGCTCGACGACGTCCGGATGGGGCGGCGCCCCCTGGACCGGGAGGCCCTGGATCTCCTCCTCGAGACCCCCGAGGTCTTCTCCCGGATCGTCGCCGAGGAGGCGGGGGGGGGGCCGGCGGCGACCCTCGACGCGGCGGCCCGGCTCGCCGAGCGGCTGCGGGCGGGGGCGCCGGCCGAGGCCGCGGCCGGCGAGGATCCGCTCGACGCGGTCGCGCTGGGGCCGGAGCTGCGCCGGATGCTGACCGAGTACGAGGAGCACCGCCTCCGGACGAGCGTCCGCGGCGGGCTCGGGCTCTTCCGCGTCCGGGTGGCCTTCCCGGTCGCCGCCTTCGACCAGGAGCTCCCCGCGCTCGTGCAGCGGCTGAAGCCGCTCGGCGAGGTGATCTCGACCCTCCCGTCGCCGGAGGCGGTCGATCCCGCCTCGATCGGCTTCGAGCTCCTGGTGGCCACCGCGCTGGCCGCGGCGGAGGTGGCGCGCGCCGCCGGGGACCGGGCGGCGGTGGAGCCGGTGGCCCGGCTCCGGCCGGTCGCGCCGGCGGG
>JAJXSQ010000180.1 GCA_021784495.1 Myxococcales bacterium
GCGGCCGAGCCGGCGGCGCTCCGGCCCGCGCTCCGGGCGGCGCCGGGGGAGCGGGCGCGCGCGGGCGGGCCGGCGGGATCCGGGCTAGGATCGAGGGCCTCGCCGGCGGGACGCCGGGAGCGCACCGCGCCGCGGGGAGGTGGATCGATGGCAGCGCCGAGGAAGTCGACGACCGGCTCGAGGGCCGAGGCCCAGGCGCTGGAGCGCTCCCGGGACCTCCCGAACACCCGGACCGCGCCCGACGTCGAGAGCCTGAAGCGGGCCTTCGCCGAGCACCTCCAGTACTCGCAGGGCAAGGACGAGCACAGCGCCACCTCGCTCGACCGGTACTTCGCGGCCGCCTACGCGGTCCGCGACCGGCTCATGCGCCGCTGGCTCCAGACGCAGCAGGCCTGGTACCGGGAGGACGCGAAGCGGGTCTACTACCTCTCGCTCGAGTTCCTCATGGGCCGGCTGATGGAGAACAACCTCATCAACCTCGGCCTGCGCGACAACCTGAAGGCGGCCCTCGCCGACCTGGGGATCGACCTCGCCGACCTCCTCGAGCAGGAGCCGGACGCCGGGCTCGGCAACGGCGGCCTCGGCCGGCTCGCCGCCTGCTTCCTCGACTCGATGGCCACCCTCTCGCTGCCGGCCCACGGCTACGGCATCCGCTACGAGTTCGGGATCTTCGACCAGGAGCTCCGGAGCGGGTACCAGGTCGAGCGGCCGGAGGGCTGGCTCCGCTTCGGCTGCGCCTGGGAGGTCCCGCGCCCCGAGTACGTCGTGCCGGTCCGGCTCTACGGCCGGACCGAGCACTACCGGGGCGAGGGGGGCGCGCTCCGGGTCCGCTGGGTCGACGGCCGCCGCGTCCACGGCATGCCCTACGACGTCCCAATCGCCGGCTACGGCCCCGGGGCGGCGGTCAACACCCTGCGGCTCTGGCGCTCCCGCGCCTCGCAGGAGCTCGACCTCGCCGACTTCAACGCCGGCGACTACCTGCGGGCGGTCGAGGAGAAGGACGTCTCCGAGAACATCACCAAGGTCCTCTACCCGAACGACCTGACGGTCATGGGCAAGGAGCTGCGGCTCCAGCAGCAGTACTTCTTCGTGGCCTGCTCGATCCACGACATCCTCCTGCGCCACCTGAAGACCCACGACGACCTGCGGCGGCTCCCCGACCGCGTCGCCATCCAGCTGAACGACACCCACCCGTCGATCGCCATCGCCGAGCTCATGCGCGTCCTGGTGGACCTGCACGATCTCCCCTGGGACGAGGCCTGGGAGATCTGCCGCGCGGTCTTCGGCTACACCAACCACACCCTCCTCCCCGAGGCGCTCGAGCGCTGGTCGGTCGACCTCTTCGGGCGGGTCCTCCCGCGCCACCTGGAGATCGTCTACGAGCTCAACCGCCGCTTCCTCGACGCCTGCCGCGGCCCGGGGAAGGTGCCGGAGGAGGCGATCGCCCGGATGAGCCTCATCGAGGAGGGCTCGCCCAAGCAGGTGCGGATGGCCAACCTCGCGGTCGTCGGGTCGCACTCGGTGAACGGCGTGGCCGCGCTCCACACCGAGCTCCTCCGGACCGAGCTCTTCCGGGACTTCGCCGCGCTCTGGCCCGGCAAGTTCAACAACAAGACGAACGGGGTCACCCCGCGCCGCTGGGTCCTGGCGGCCAACCCCGAGCTCGCCCGGACCCTCACCGAGGTGCTGGGGCCGGGCTGGGTCACCGACGCCGGCGAGCTGCGGCGCCTCGAGCCCCTCGCCGAGGACGCCGGGTTCCGGCGCCTCTTCCGCCAGGTGAAGCGGCAGAACAAGGCCCGGCTGGCCGAGATCGTCCGCGCCGACGGCGGCCTGGAGCTCGACGTCGACTCGATCTTCGACGTCCAGGTGAAGCGGATCCACGAGTACAAGCGCCAGACGCTGGCCATCCTGCGGGTGGTCGCCGAGTACCTGCGGATGAAGGGCGACCCGACCTACCGCCCGCCGCCGCGCAGCTACCTCTTCGGCGGCAAGGCGGCGCCCGGCTACGCCATGGCCAAGGCGATCATCAAGCTGGTGAACTCGGTCGCCGACGTCGTGAACCACGACCCGGACGTCCGGGGGCGGATCGCGGTCTGCTTCCTGCGCAACTTCCGGGTGAGCCTGGCGGAGCGGATCTACCCGGCCGCCGACCTCTCCGAGCAGATCTCGACCGCCGGCACCGAGGCCTCCGGGACCGGGAACATGAAGTTCGCGCTGAACGGCGCGCTCACCGTCGGCACGCTCGACGGGGCCAACGTCGAGCTCCGGGAGGCGGTCGGCGCGGAGAACTTCTTCCTCTTCGGCCTCACCGTGGAGGGGGTCCAGGCGCTCCGCCGGCGCGGCTACGCGCCCCGCGAGATCGAGCGGACCGACGCCACCGTCCGGGCGGTGCTCGAGGCGGTGGCCGGCGGGCGCTTCTCGCCGGAGGAGCCGGGGCTCTTCCGGCCGATCGTCGACTCGCTCCTGGGGAACGATCCCTACCTGGTCCTGGCCGACTTCGCCGACTACCTGGCGTGCCAGGACCGGGTCTCGCGGGCCTGGGCGGAGCCGGAGGCCTGGACACGCATGGCGATCCTGAACACCGCGCGGAGCGGCCGCTTCTCGTCCGACCGGACCATCCGCGAGTACGCCGACGAGATCTGGCAGGTCCGCTCCACCGCGATCGACTGAGCGCGGCCGCCGCGGGGGCTCCGGGCGGCCCCCCGGCGCGGGCCCCGACGGGACCCGCGCGCGCCGGCCCGATCCGTCGTAGGCTCCCCGCCCACCGAGGGCCCCGACCATGACCAGCCGCGCTCCCCACCTCCTCGCCGCGCCGCTCGCGGCCGCGCTCCTCGCCGGCTGCGGCTACCAGGCCATCCCGCGCGGCGAGAACGCCGTCGCCGGCGCCTGGGCCGAGGTCCAGAACCAGTACCAGCGCCGCGCCGACATGGTCCCCAACCTGGTGGCGACGGTGAAGGGCTACGCCTCCCACGAGCGGGAGACGCTGGAGGCGGTCGTCGCCGCGCGGTCGAAGGCCACCTCGATCCAGCTCGACGCCCGGGACCTGACGCCGGAGCGGCTGCAGCAGTTCGAGGCGGCCCAGGCGCAGCTCCACGGGGCCCTCTCCCGGCTGCTGGCGGTCTCGGAGCGCTACCCGGAGCTGAAGGCCGACGGCGCCTTCCGCGACCTCCAGGCGCAGCTCGAGGGGACCGAGAACCGGATCGCCATCGCCCGCCGGCGCTACATCGCGGCGGTCCAGGACTTCAACGATCTGGTGACCGTCCCGCCGTCGAGCTGGACGAACGGGCTCCTCTACCACAAGGCGCCGAAGCCGCAGTTCCAGGCGACCGCCCCCGACGCCGCGACCCCACCGACCGTGAAGTTCTAGCGGGGCCACAGTTGCGCGCCCTCGCCCTCGCCGCGCTCCTCGCGGCGCCGCTCGCCGCGGCGGCCGCGCCGGTCCCGGCGCTGACCGGGCCGGTCGTCGACGAGGCGGGGCTGCTCCGCCCCGGCGAGGTCCGGGCGCTGGAGGCGCTGGCGCGCGCCGCGCGGGCCACCGGCGGCGGCGCCGGCCCGCAGCTCCAGTACCTGATCGTCCCCTCGCTCGACGGCGAGCCGATCGAGGACTTCTCCATCCGGGCCGCCGAGCGCTGGAAGATCGGGACCCGGGGGCGCGACGACGGGATCCTGGTCACCGTCGCCGTCGCCGATCGCAAGGTCCGGATCGAGGTCGGCGGCGGGCTGGAGGGGGCGCTCACCGACGCGCAGTCGGCCCGGATCGTCCGCGAGGTGATCGCCCCGGCCTTCCGCGCCGGGCGCTACTTCGACGGGCTGCGCGACGCCGGCGTGCAGATCCTCTCCGCGCTCGGGGCGCTCCCCGCCGGCGAGCTCCAGCGCCAGGCGGCGCGCCCCTCGTCGCGGCAGCGGCTCGGCGGGCTCGGGACGGTGGCGCTCGTGGTCCTCTTCCTCGTCCTGCGCACCGTCTTCTTCGGCTTCGTCCCCTCGCGCCGCCGCTCCTTCTGGTGGGGCGGCCCCTTCGGCGGCGGGATGGGCGGCTTCGGCGGCGGCCTCTCCGGCGGCGGCGGGGGGGGCTGGAGCGGCGGCGGCGGCGGCTTCTCCGGCGGCGGCGCCTCGGGCGGCTGGTAGGGGGGGCGATGGATCTCGAGCGGACCTTCGACGCAGCGGCGCGGGCGCGGGTGGCCCAGGCGGTCCGGGAGGCCGAGGCCGGCTCGCGGGGCCAGATCGTCCCGGTGCTGGTGGCCAAGAGCGACCACTACCCCGAGGCCCGCTTCCGCGGCGCGCTCCTCGGCGCGGCGCTGGCCACCGGCGCCGTCCTCCTCCTCGGCGCCCCGCTCACCCTCGCCGAGCTGCCGGCGGTCCAGCTCGCCGGCGGCGCGCTGGGGATGCTCCTCGCCCTCGCCGGGCCGGTGGAGCGGCGGCTGGTGGGGCGCAAGGCGCTCGACCAGGCGGTCCACGCGCGCGCGCTCCGCGCCTTCCACGAGCACGGGCTGCAGCGGACCGCCGAGGGGACCGGCGTGCTCCTCTTCGCCTCGCTCCTCGAGCGGCGGGCGGTCGTCCTCGGCGACCACGGGATCCACGCGCGGGTCGGGGAGGGGGAGTGGAAGGAGACGGTGGAGGTGCTGGTGGCCGGGCTGCGCCGCGGCTCGCCCGCCGACGGCCTCACCGGCGCCATCGCCCGCTGCGGCGCGCGGCTCGCCGAGCACTTCCCGCGCGCGCCCGGCGCCGCGCAGCCGAACGAGCTCCCCGACGACCTCGAGGTGAGCCCGCGCTGACCCGCGCCGGCGGGGTCACCCGGCGCGGAGCCGCCCGCCCTCGATCCGGGCTCGGCGGCGCACCGCCGGGACGATCTCGTCCTCGTGGTGGGTGACGAGCACCAGCCCGGTCCCGGCGCGCGCGATCCGGTCGATCGCCCCGCCGAGCAGCGCCCGGGCCCCGGGATCGAGCCCGGCGAACGGCTCGTCGAGGAGGAGCGCCTCCGGCGCCGGGGCGAGCGCGCGGGCGAGGAGGAGGAGCCGGACCTCGCCGTAGGAGCAGCCGAGGAGGCGGCGCGCCGCGAGCCGCTCGATCCCGAGCCAGCGCAGGGTCGCGGCGGCGCGCGCCCGCTCCTCCGCGCGCGGCGGCTCGGCCAGCCCGACCGTCCCCGCGAAGCCGGAGCAGACCACCTCCTCCCCGGAGGCGTCGAAGCGGTGGCGCGCCTGGAGCTCGGGCGAGACCTGGCCGATCCGCGCGCCGAGGGTCCAGGCGTCGGCCGCCGCGCCGAGATCGAGCCGCCGGATGGTGCCGCGCGCCGGCTGGACCGCGCCGGCGAGGAGCCGCAGGAGCGTCGACTT
>JAJXSQ010000181.1 GCA_021784495.1 Myxococcales bacterium
AGCCGACGACGCCCGGATCGTGGAGGCGCGCCAGGAAGACGTCGCCCCCCAGGTCGCCCCAGGTGGCGGTGTCGAAGAAGCCGTCGGCGTCGAAGGTGGCGGCCGAGGGATCGCCGATGTCGAGCATGGCCACCGCGCCCGGCACCGGGTACATGCTCGACGACGGGCCGAAGCCGAACTGGCTCGCGAAGTCGTCGGCGGTGTAGCGCCAGAGCGTCTGGCCGGTCCAGGCGTCCACCATGTAGACCGCGCGGCCGCGGCCGAGCGTCGGGTCGTAGCCGCCGTTCACCATGACCACCCAGCGCTCCTCGAAGCCGCGCTTGGTCGGGTCGTTGGCGCCGCCGACCGGGACGGCCAGCTTCACCGGGCCGATCGGGGGCGGGCGCGGGGCGAAGTCGCTCCAGGACTCGCCCATGTACTTCGAGTCGTCGGAGCAGGCCTGGGGGAAGCTCCAGAGGAAGACCGGCGGCGAGGCCGGGTCGGTGACGTCGAGCGCGGTGTACTGGGTGCCGCCCGAGCGCTCGGTGATCACCGCGATGGTGTGGAACTCGCCGCGCTGCTTCACCCCGTCCTTGCCCCCGCCGCCGGTCCCGTCCACCCAGACGTCGCGGACCATGGCGGTGCCGTCCACCATGTACTGGTGGGCGGCGAGGAGCGAGCGCAGCCGCGGGAGGAGGTCGGGCGGGACGAAGGCCCAGAGCTCCGCGCCGGTGCCGGTGTCGTAGTTGTAGGTCCCGAAGGTCGGGTCGAGGGTGGTCGGGTTGCCGCCCAGGAAGGCGTGCATCATGCCGTCGTTCGCCCCGGCGAGCACCACCTCCTGCCGCTTCACGTTGTCCTGCCGGTACTGCTCGTAGGCGTCGATGGTCGTGGTGCCGGAGGGGTAGCTCTGGAGCGGGGTCTGCTGCGGCAGCGACTGCGGGCCGTGGATCGTCGCCAGGCACTGGTTCTCGTAGCCGAGGTCGCAGCGGAACTCGTCGGCCGGGGCGGTGACGGTGATGGGCGAGGAGTGGAAGATGTCGCCCAGCTTGTAGAAGAGGGGCGGGGTCCGGTTGTCGTTGGGCCGGTCGCGCTGCTCGCCGAGGAGGCCGGAGGGACAGGCCGCGGTGTTGAGCGGGTTGTCGGGGCCGGCGCAGCGGTCCTTGTCCATGTCGAGGACGTCCCAGCCGCGGACGAACCAGATGATCTGCTTCGCGCACTCGAGCTGGTCGGTGGCGGCGACGCCGGTGATCGGGACGCCGATCTGGTGGAGGAGGCCGGTGGAGGGGTCGGCGCACCAGGTCGGGTCGACGTTCAGGTAGGGGAGGAGGATGGCGGCGTTGGCGGCGGTGAGCTCGACGAGCGCCCCGTTCACGGCGGTGTAGATGAGCCGCTTGTTCGAGGCGTTCTCGTCGGCCGAGCGGTAGGCGGGGTTGCCGGTGCCGCCGGGCGCGGCGCCGGAGAGGACGGCGCCGGCGTCCCAGGGGAAGTTGGCCGGGGTGGTGGTGACGTTCCCCGCGGCGTCGAGCTTGAAGAAGCCGCCGGAGGTCTGGTTCTCGCCGACCGGGGTGCAGTCCTGGTCCACCAGGAAGACGCCGGAGCAGACGGCGTTGCCGAAGGCGTCGGTGGCGCCGTTCAGGTCGGCGGACACGGTCGCAGTCCCGCAGGTGACCATCGGCTGCTGCGACGGCGGCTTGGTCGGATCGCACCCCTGGAGGAACTCGTCGAAGAGCGACCCCTGGAACAGGTGGCCCTCCCAGGTGGCCGTGGCGTTCGGCAGGAACCGGGAGACGAAGGCGCCGTTGGCCGAGGACTGGTTGGTGGCGAGGCCGCTCACCGCCGGCGCGCTGAAGCTGTTCTGGCGGGCCACGGCGTTGGTGACCGCCTGGAAGAGGGCGTTGCGCACGTCGGTCGGCGTCGCGACGTTGGAGAAGTCGCCCTGCCCCATGTTGGCGGTGGCGTTCAGGATGTCGAGCGGCGCCTGCTTGGTGATGTTGAAGCCGATGGTCGAGGTGAAGAGGTTGACCGGGCTGGCCGAGGAGGTGAGCGACGGCCAGAGGTTGTTCTGGGCGAACCAGGCGGCGACGCGGGGCATGGTGGACGGGACGCCCCACAGGTCGATGCAGTCCTGTCCGTTCGGGCCGCAGTTGCGCTTCGAGTTCTGCGGCGGCGGCCACGGGGTGTTGGTGCCGGCGGTCGGCAGGTAGTAGTCGGCGTCGTCCCAGCCGGTGAAGATGCCGGAGGAGAAGGAGTTCGGGTCGATGATCGCCGACGGGAAGTTCGAGTCGTCCTCGTTCGGGCTGCCGTCGGTGACGATCACCACCGAGTTCTTCTGGCAGGCCCAGCAGACGCTGCAGGTCTCGGAGCTGGCCGCCGGCGCGTCGAACATCGGCGAGTTGCCGTAGGCGCCGCCCGACAGGGCGGCGAAGGTCGGCTGGTCGGTGAAGTACTGGCCGACGTCGAAGAGGGTCTGGCCGACGGGCGTCGAGCCGGCGGCGGGATCGTAGCTGGTCGGGGTGGCGTTGATCATCTGCACGATCGGCTGGCGCGCGTTCTGGAAGTTCGCCAGGACGATCGGGTAGGAGAGGCTCCGGGTCGGCACCAGCGGGCTCATCAGGACGCCCTGGTAGCCCCCGTCGAAGATGGTGAAGCCGAAGCGGACGTTGTCGAGCTGCGACGGGTTGAGCGGGTCGATCCAGAGCAGGTCCTTCACCGCCTTGCGGGCGATGACGAACTTGGGCGGGTTGCCGTTGAGGAAGGTCCCCTTGAAGAGCCCCTGCTTGCCGGAGGAGGCGGTGTTCCAGCCGGTGATGGTGCCGCTCTTGTTCGTCCTGTAGCTTTTGACGTAGGCGACGTTGTAGAGGAAGAAGCCCTTCGAGGTCATGCAGGCGGTGCAGGCGGGGCCGAGGTTCACGTACGCGCCGTTCGCGTCCTTGAGCGGCGTCGTCCCCTGGAACGCGGTGCAGGCCGGCGGGGAGCCCGAGGGCGGGGTGTCGAAGGCGTAGCGCCTCGCCGAGGTGATTCCCCAGTTCTGCGGGATGTAGTAGGCGGTCGGGTCGAAGAGGCAGTTGTTTCCGGAGCAGGGGGGCGTCCCGTTGCCGCCGTTCCCCCAGGCCGGCGTGTCCCACATGAGATCGCCGGCGGTGTACGGCCTCCCCGGGTCGGCGTACTGGGTCGAGAGCGGTACGCTCTCCATCCAGGCGAGCTCCGGCTGGGCGGTGACGCCGGTCCCGGGGGCCGAGGCGGGCGTGCAGGTGCCGTTGACGGCGACGGACAAGGACTTCGGGGCCGACGAGGTGTAGGCCGGCGCCGGCGGCGCGGTGATGGCGGGGATGGAGCAGTAGGCGTCGCCGCTCGGCCAGGAGGAGTCGCCGCACTGGGCGAAGTCGGTCATCGACCCCGACGTGTCCTGGATGATCATCACGTTGGCCGACCCGGTCGGCAGCTTGAAGAAGGCCTCGTCCCCGGCGACCGGGTGGCCGACCGCGGCCGACTGCGAGGTGGTGAGGTTGCAGGTCTGCGCCTGGCCGTCGGCGGCGAGCGGGAGGGCGATCGCGAGGAGGAGGGCGACGGCGCCGGTCGGCAGGCCGCGAGGCGTGGGGGTGGGGCGCATGGCGGTGCTCTCCTGGGGCGCGGGCATGGCTAGAGCCCGAACCGGACGCCGAACTCGACCTCGAGCTGCCGGCCGCTCGTCGGATCGGTCGTGCTGCCGTGGTCCTGGCAGTGGACCACCACCTTGAGCGGCCTCCCGCCCTGGCCGGCCACCGAGATGACGTTCGAGAGGTCGCGCGCCCGGTTGCTCGGGCCGAAGGCGGCGTCGGGGAGGAGGACGACCTGCGTCACCTGGACCTGGCCGGTCGGGCCGGTGATGGTGCCGGTGGTGTCGACGTGGCCCCCGATCGCCCAGGTGCTGGCCGAGGCCGCGGGGCCGTCCATCGGCACGTTGATCGCCTGGAGCGACGTCGGCGACGCGCCCAGGGCGTGGAAGCGGGAGAGGAGGAGCTCGCGCGCGGCGTCGGCGCAGGCGGCGAGCGACTGGTGGCGCGCCCCGGCGGCGGCGCCGGCCACCTCGCGGGCGCCGTAGCGGACCATCCCGACGCCGATGACGGCGACGACCATGACCACGATCATCGCCAGGATGAGGGCGCTCCCGCGCTGCTTCGATGGGCGCATCTGGTGCCTCGTCACCCGCCGCCCACGTCGAGCAGGTCGGTCGGGCTGGTGGAGTAGGCCGGGAAGTAGGAGGCCCGGGCGTCGAGGTTGGGCGTCGCCACCGTCGTCTCGTAGACCTGCCGCCGGTAGCCGGCCGGCCCGAGGAGGGCGGGTCGGTTCCCCTCCGCCGGCAGCGTCATGTCCATCTGGCCGTTCAGCCGGGAGTCGTAGGCGGGCGTCCGGATGACGATCGAGACCTGGACCGCGCCGATGTTGACCGGGTGGTGGGTGGAGCGGGAGAGGGCGGTGCTCGGGTCGGAGTAGACCGGGCAGGTGGCGCCGGTGTCGATGCCGGAGGGGGCGGCCGCGAGGGCGGTGCCGCTCGTCGCCCCGGCGGTGGGGGTCGCCGAGCGCGGGAAGAGGTAGGCGACCTGGAGGTCCTCGACGTCCGGGGCGATCACCTGGGCGAGCGGCGCGCCGCTCGGATCGAGGAGCCCCTGGTCGAGCATCAGGTAGGGGCGGGCGCCGGCCGTCCCCCAGGGGACGATCGCCCCGGTCGGATCGTAGCTCTGGATGAAGTAGCGGAGCCGGTCCACCTTGAAGGCCATCGCCGAGCCGCCGGGGAGGGTGGAGGGGGAGAAGCAGGTGTCGGTCAGGTACTGGTTCTGGGCCCCGAAGACGTTGCCGTTCCCGGCCGCGAGCGGGATGGTCACCGGCGCGGGGGTGGTGGTGGCGGCCACCGCGGCGTTGGCGGTGACGTAGGCCCAGACCATGTCGCCGCCGTAGCAGACCACCTCGAGCAGTTGCCCCTGCTGGATCGGGTTGACCAGCGGGCCGTTGACGGTGATCGAGCCGGCCGTCGCCTGGGCGGTGAGGGTGTGGAAGAAGGACGGGTCGCGGTAGTGGAGGACCACCTCGTCCGGGCCGGCGGTCGAGTCGCGGCAGGCGACCGGGTTGGCGCAGGCGTAGCCGGCGACGCTCGCCAGCTGTCCGGAGGGGAGCCGGTCCTGCGAGACGTTGGCGAGCGGGCCGAAGTCGAAGGCGAAGCCCGGGTCGATCCCGTAGCCGGCGAGCCGCAGGTCGGTCGAGAGCTGGTCGAGCGCGATCCGGGCCATGTCCTGGAGGTTCCGCTCGCCGCTGCTCCGCTGGTAGAGCTGCTGCTGGGCGGTGAGGAG
>JAJXSQ010000182.1 GCA_021784495.1 Myxococcales bacterium
ATCTGCAGGCGGCGGCGAGGACGGCGAGGGGGACGAGCGAGGCCGGCCCGGGATCGTGGGCGTGGTCTCCCGCGGCGGTCCGCGCCTGCCCCAGGAAGACGGCCCCCACCACCTTGACGAAGCACGCGGCCGCCAGCCCGGCCACCAGGCCGAGGACCGGCACGCCGAGCACGGCGGCGTGGACGCTCGGCCCCGGGCCGGCGTCGAGGACGGCGTGGAGCGACGCCAGCGAGACGAGCCACTCGGAGGCGAAGCCGTTGAGCGGCGGCAGGCCGCTGATGGACGCCGCGCCCACCAGGAAGAGCGCCGCCGTCCGCGGCATCCGCCGGGCGAGCCCGCCGAGGTGGTCGATCTCGCGGGTGCCGGTGGCGTGGACCACCGCCCCGGCGCCGAGGAAGAGGAGGGCCTTGAAGGTCGCGTGGTTCACGACGTGGAGGAGCGCCCCGCCGAGGCCGAGGACCACCAGGGCCGGATCCCCGAGCGTGCGGCCGAGGAGCGCCAGCCCGAGCCCCATGGCGATGATCCCGACATTCTCCACCGAGTGGTAGGCGAGCAGCCGCTTCAGATCGTGCTGGGCCAGCGCGAAGCCGACGCCGAGCACCGCCGACGCCGCGCCGACGAGGAGGAGCGAGACCCCCCAGGCGGCGGGGGGCGGCCCGAAGAGGCCGGTGACCCGGACGAGCCCGTAGAGGCCGGTCTTGAGCAGGACGCCCGACAGCAGCGCGGAGACGTGGCTCGGCGCGGCGGCGTGGGCGCCCGGGAGCCAGAAGTGGAAGGGGACGAGCCCGGCCTTCACCCCGAAGCCGACGAGGGCCAGCACGAACGCCGCCGAGGCCGCCCCGCCGACCGCCGGGAGCCCGGCCATCGCGGCGAAGTCGAAGGACCCGGCGAGCCGCCCGAGGAGGGCGAAGAGGGCGAAGAGCGCGAGCGTCCCGGTGTGCGTCGCGCCCAGGTAGACGAGGGCGGCGCGCTGCGCCTCGGGGGCGTCGTGATCGGTGAGCACGAGCAGGAAGCCGGCGAGCGCCATGACCTCCCAGGCGACGAGGAAGAGGACCGCGTTGGCGGCGAGGACCAGCGTGGCCATCGCGGCGGTGACGATCCCGTAGAGGGCCTGGACCCGGATCGCCTTCCCGCCGAGCGTCGCCTGGGGGAAGGAGGCGAGCCCGTCGAGCGCGCCGAGGGCCGGGACGACGAGGATCGGGAGGAGGAAGAAGGCGGAGAGGGCGTCGAGGTGGAGGGCCAGGCTCCCGCCCGGGACGCCCCAGGGCAGCCGGAGCTCCGCCGGCGCCGGAGCGGCGAGCGCGAGGAGCGCGGCCGCGACCCCGGCCAGCGCGCCGGCCCAGAGCCAGGCGACGGCGACCCGCTGGGCGAGGGCCGGCCGGGCGCGGAGGGCGACGCCGGGCAGGCCGCTGGTGGCGGCGAGGACGACGGCGGCGATCGCCAGGGAGGGGATCATGGTCGGCGGGGGAGGCCGCGCTCCGGCGGCGTGCCCGGCGGGGGCGAGCGTACCGCAACCGCGCCCGGCCCCGGGCGGCGAGACGGGGCGTCGCTTGAGCCGGGTGCCGATCCGGCAGTATCGTCCCGGCTCCGGGAGGCGCCGCGGTGCCGACGAGCCAGGTGTGGGGACGCGGTCGGAGGTGCCTCCTCGTCCGCCCGGGCGGCGGCGCCCAGCTCGCGCGGGCGCTCTCCGGCGCCGGCCTCGCGCCGGTGGTCGCCACCACCGAGGCCGAGGCGCTCGCCCTCCTCGACCGGGAGGCGCCGGCGGCGGTGCTCGTCGCCCAGGCGCTCGGGCCGGTGGCGATCGCCAGCCTGGTGGCCCGCGCCGGCCAGCGCCCGCCCGCGATCCCGGTCGTGGTGCTCGGCGCCGCCGGGACGGTGCAGGAGGCGGTGGACGCGATGCAGCAGGGCGCGGCCGACTACCTCGCCCCGCCGCTCGACGGCGAGTCGCTCCTCCCCCGCCTCCGCCGGCTCCTCGAGCGATCGCCCGCGCCCGAGGCCTCGCCGGCGGGGTCGACGGCGGCGCTCACCGGGCTCGTCGGCGCGTCCCCGGCCATCCGCCGGGTCCTCACCGCGATCGACCGGATCTCGCGCTACCGGACGAGCGTCCTGATCCTGGGGGAGAGCGGCACCGGGAAGGAGCTGATCGCCCGGGCGCTCCACGCGCGCGGCCCGCGGCGACGCCAGCTCTTCGTCCCCATCAACTGCGCCACCCTCGGCCGGGACCTGCTCGAGAACGAGCTGTTCGGCCACGAGCGGGGGGCCTTCACCAGCGCCACCGAGCGCAAGAAGGGGCTCTTCGAGCTGGCCGACGGCGGGACGCTCTTCTTCGACGAGATCGCCGAGATGGACCCGGCGACGCAGGCCAAGCTGCTGCGGGTGCTGGAGCGCAGCGAGTTCCGGCGCGTCGGCGGCACGGGCAAGGTCAAGGTCGACCTGAGCGTGCTCGCGGCGACGAACCGGAACCTGGAGGAGGCGCTGCGCGCCGGGCGGTTCCGGGAGGACCTCTACTACCGGCTCAAGGTGGTGACCCTCCGCGTCCCGCCGCTGCGGGAGCGCAAGGAGGACATCCCGGCCCTCATCGACGCCTTCATCGCCGACTTCAACCGGCGCAACGACGGCAAGATCCAGGGGATCTCGCCGCAGGCGCTCACGCTCATCATGGCGCACGACTGGCCCGGGAACGTCCGCGAGCTGAAGAACGCCGTGGAGAGCGCCGCCATCCTCGCCGCCGGCGAGACGATCGGCCTCGAGGGCTTCGCCGACCTCGGCGGCCGGCGCTCGCCCGGCGGCGCCCGCGTCGCCGCCGCGGGCGCGGGCGCGCTCGACGGGGTCGTGACCATCCCCGTCGGCGCGACCCTGGCGCAGGCCGAGCGCGAGCTGATCGCCGCCACCCTCCAGCGCTACCGCACCCGCCGCCAGGCGGCGGCGGTCCTCGGCCTCGGCCTCCGGACGCTCTACACCAAGCTCCGCCTCCACCGGCTCCGGGGGGGCGCGGCCGACGATGCCGATCCGGCATGATGCCGGCGTGAGTGCCGGATCGGCAGCCTCGGCGCCGCCCGGCGGGGACCGCCCCCGGTGGCCGCGCCGCCCCCGGGGGGCCCGGATCGCCGGCGGATCGGCCCCGGCCGGCGCCCGCGCCCGGCGCTGGCCCGGATCCTGCTCTTGCCGGCGGGGGCCAGGCCATGACCAGGTCCCCCCGCCCACGCACCCCCGCGCCCCCTCGCTCCGGCTCCCCGGCGGCGCGCGCCCTGCTGGCGGTCGGCCCGGACGACCGGGACGACGGCGACCTGCTCGCCGGCCTCCAGCGCCTGCCGGACGTCCGGGTGCGCCGGGTCGAGAGCGCCGCAGCGGCCGCGGCGGCGCTGGCCGAGCGGTCGGTCGACCTCCTCGTCGCGTCGCCCGGGCTCGCCACCGCGGCGGTGACCGAGCTGCTCGCGGCGCGGGGGCGGCTCGCCCCGGCGCTGCCGGTGCTCATCGTGCGCGACCGCCAGGCCGAGGCGCCGGCGGCCTGGGTCGGGGCCGGGGTCGGCCTCCTCCGCGCCCCCCTCCTCCCCGGCGCGCTCGAGCGCTCGGTCGCGGTGGTGCTCGGGCTGGCCGCCGGCGGCCGGGAGCCGCGCGCGTGATCCTGCTCGCCGCCGCCGCCGCCGTCCTCCTCGCCGGGGCGGTCCTGTCGCTCACCCTGCCGACCAACCCGGCGCGCGCCTGGGCGAGCATCGTCGCCCAGGCGATCGCCAGCGCCCTCGCCCTCTCCGACGCGCTGCCGGTCCTCCTCGGCGGCGGCGACCTCCGCCGCGCGATCGCCTGGTCCTACCCGGTGGGGCGGCTGGCGGTGCACCTCGACCCGCTGGGCGCGTTCTTCCTGGCCTGGTCGCTCCCGCTGACGCTGCTGGGGACGATCTACGCCCTCGGCTACCTGCGCCCGGCGTTCCGCACGCGGCGGGTCGGGCTCCACTTCGCGCTCCTCGACGTGGTCGCGCTCAGCTTCCTCATGGTCTACACGTTCGAGAGCGCGCTCGCCTTCCTGCTCGGCTGGGAGATCGCCGCCGTGGCCGCCTGGCTCCTGGTGATCTGGGAGTCGCGCAACGAGCGGATCCGGTTCGCCGGGTTCAACTACCTCGTCTCCACCCACGTCGGCTTCTTCGTCCTGGTCGGCGCGTTCATGGTGATGCACAGCCAGACCGGCTCCCTCGACTTCCAGGCCTTCGGCGTCTTCCTGCGGACGCCGGGGCGGCTGCGCGACGTCACCTTCGTCCTCCTGGTCGTCTCCTTCGGGCTCAAGGCCGCCTTCTTCCCCTTCCACACCTGGCTGCCGCGGGCCCACTCCGCCGCCCCGGCCCACGTCTCGGCGCTCATGTCCGGGGTGATCCACAAGGCGGGGCTCTTCGGCCTCCTCCGGCTGGTCCTGCTCGTCGGCGCCCCCGAGGCGTGGATGGGCTGGTCGGTCCTCGCCTTCTCCGCCGCCTCCGCGGTCGTCGGCGTGCTCTCCGCCTCGACGCAGCGCGACCTGAAGCGGCTCCTCGGCTACTCCTCCACCGAGAACGTGGGGATCGCCGGCATGGGGATCGGCGTCGGCCTCCTCGGGCTCAGCTGGCACCAGCCCCTGCTGGTCGCCCTCGGCTTCACCGGGGCGATGCTCCACCTCGTCAACCACGCGCTCTTCAAGTGCCTGCTCTTCTACGCGGCCGGGGCCCTCCACCACGCCACCCACACCGTCGACCTGGAGCGGCTCGGCGGGCTCGCGCGGCGGCTCCCCTGGACCGCCGGGCTCTTCCTCCTCGGCGCGCTGGCCATCGCCGCGGTCCCGCCGCTCAACGGGTTCACCGGCGAGCTGCTGATCTACGCCGGGCTCCTCCACCCGGCCGCGCCCCCGGGGATCGAGCGGGCCCTCCTCGTCGTCGCGGCCGCGGTGCTGGCCTTCGTCGGCGCGGTCTCCGCGCTCGCCCTGGCCCGGGCGTTCGGCGTCGCCTTCCTCGGCACGCCGCGCGACGACGGCGTCCACTGCGAGGAGGAGGCGGGCCCGGCGATGCGCGCCCCCATGCTGCTCCACGGCGCGGGGATCGTGCTCATCGGGCTCGTCCCCGCGGCGGGGCTCGCCCTGGTGCGCACCCCGGCGCGGCTCTTCGGGGCGCTCCTCCCCCCGGGCGCGCCGGGCGCGCCCGATCCGTCGCTCGCCCCGGCCGCGCTCCTCGAGCCGGTCGCCCGGGTCGGCCTCCTCCTCCTGGCGGTCCTGGCGGCGCTGGTCGCGGCGCGGCGCTGGCTGGCCGGGGGCGTGGTCGCGCCCCGGCGCGCGGTCAGATC
>JAJXSQ010000183.1 GCA_021784495.1 Myxococcales bacterium
CGTCGCTGCCGATCGTCGAGGCGCTCCGCGTCCGGGTCCCGGAGTGGCTCCGCTTCCACATCCTGATGAACGACGCCCCCCTGGCGCGCCACCTGGCGTCGCGGCCGGGCGGGGAGCCCGCCGAGCACCCTGCGCGCACCCCAGGGACCCGCGGCAGCAGCCGCGCCTGATCCGGCGATCGCCGACCGGCCGCGCGCCCGCGGGGCCCCGACGCGCGGGCGGTCCCGGCCCGGGGAGCCGGAGGACGCGGCGGCGCCGCGTCCTGGCGGCGCCTCCCGCCTTGCCCGGGCGGGTCGCCCTGGCTATGAACCTCCGGTGACGGACCCTCGCCGGATCCTGGTGGTCGACGACAACGTCTCCCTGCGCGAGAACATCGCCGAGTGCCTCCAGGAGGAGGGCTTCCAGGTGATCCTGGCGGGCGACGGCGCCCGCGCGCTCGAGAGCCTGGCCGCGGAGCCGCTCCCGGCCGTGGCGATCATCGACCTGATGATGCCGCGCATGAGCGGGGCCGAGCTCGTCGCCCGGATCCGGAGCGAGCCGCGGCTCGCGGGGCTGCGGGTGATCCTCTCGACGGGGATGTCCCCGCTGCGGGACGCGGTGGCCGCCGACGCGGTCCTGGTCAAGCCGTACGGCGCGTCCGCGCTCATCGGCGCCGTCCGGAGGCTGCTGGAGGCGTAGCGGACGATCCCGCGGGGCGCGGCGCGGGCGAGACACCGGCCGGGCGAGCCACTAGAGTCGGCGGGTGACCCTCGCCCTCGCGGCCCTCCTCGCCGGCCTGGCCTCGGCCCCCCTCCCGCCGCCGTCGGCGCCGCCGGCGGCTCCCGCCGCCTCCGATCCGGTCGGCACCATCCGCGAGGCGGAGCACCGGTTCCGCGCCGCCCTCGAGGCCGGCGCCGATCGCGAGGCGCTGGCGCGGCTCGCCGCCGAGTACGTCGACTACGAGGAGGTGGCGCGGCGGAGCCTGGGGCGCCTCTGGGGGCGCCAGCCCCCCGCCGACCGGCGCGCCCTGGTCGCCGCGCTCCGCGCCCTCCTCGAGGAGACCTACCTGGCGGGGCTCCGCCCCCGCGCGGGCGCGGGCGCGGGCGCGAGCGCGAGCGCGGCGATCGACGTCGCGCTCGCCCGGCGGGCGGGGCGAGAGGCGGAGGTCCGGGTGGTGGCGGGCGCCGGCGCCGATCGCGTCCCGGTGGTGCTCGCCCTGGCCCGCGGCAAGGACGGGCGCTGGCGGATCCACGACGCGGTCGTGGCCGGGATCGCGATCCTGGAGGGCTACCAGCAGCAGTTCCCGCAGCTCCTCGAGCTCGGCGGCATGAAGCGGCTCCTGGCCACGCTCGACGAGGAGCGCCGGGCCCTCCACCCCGGCGGCGGGGCGCCCCGCTAGAACGGGTGCACGAAGAGCCCGGAGCGCAGCTTCGGCTCGAACCAGGTGCTCTTGGGGGGCATGATCAGCCCCGCGTCGGAGACCTCCATCACCTGCTCCACCCGCGTGGGGAAGAGGTGGACCGCGAGCGACCAGCCCTCCGCCTCCACCCGCCGGACCAGCTCCCCGGGGCCGCGGATCCCGCCGACGAAGTCGACGTCGCGCGAGGTCCGCGGATCGTCGATGCCGAAGACCGGCGCGAGGAGCTGATCCTGGAGGATCTGGCAGTCGAGCGACGCGACCGGGTCCTCGGCGGCGAAGGTGCCCGGGCGCACGTGGGCGTGCCACCACCGGCCGCCGAGGTGGACCCCGAAGGCGAGCGGGTGATCGGGGACCGGATCCGTGGCCGGCTCGACGTCCAGCCGCTCGCGGAGGGCGGCGAGGAGCTCGGCCGGCGCCCGCCGGCGCGGATCGCGCACCAGCCGGTTGTAGGCGAGGATCTGCATCTGGTCGTGCGGGAAGACCACCGCCAGGAACTGCGCGTGATCCCCGGGCTGGCCGCGCCGCGCCGCGTGGACCCGGGAGGCGGCCGCCGAGCGGTGGTGCCCGTCCGCCACGTAGAGGGCGGGCACCGCGCGGAAGAGCTCCTCGAGGCGGGCGGCGAGCGGGGCGGGGACCGTCCAGAGCCGGTGCTCCACGCCGTCGGCGGTGGTGAGCTCGACCTCGGGCGGCGGCCGGGTCGCCTCGGCGACGGCGGCGTCGATCTCCGGGCGCGCGCGGTAGGTGAGGAAGACCGGCTCGTCGTGGGCCCCGAGCGCCTCGACGTGGCGGACCCGGTCGTCCTCCTTGTCGGCGCGGGTCTTCTCGTGCTTCTTCACCAGCCCCCGGTCGTACTCGTCCACCGAGGCGCAGGCGACCAGCCCGACCTGCCGGTGGGCGCCCATCCGCTGCGCGTACACCAGGAGCCGCGGCTCGGCCTCGGCGATCAGCACCCCGCGCCGGACGAGCTCCTCCAGGTTCCGGCGCCCCCGCGCGTGCACCTCCGGGGCGTGCTCGTCGATCCCCTCGGGGAGGTCGATCTCCGGCCGGGAGACGCGCAGGAAGCTGTCGGCGTTGCCCGCCGCGAGCGCCCGCGCCTCGCGGGTCGAGACGACGTCGTAGGGCGGGGAGGCGACCCGCGGCGCGAGCGCCGCCGGCGGCCGGAGGGCGCGGAAGGGACGGAGGGTGGCCATGTGTCTCCCGGGGCGGTGACCGCGGTGATCTAGCAGACCGGCCGGCCGAGGGCGACGAGGCGCTCGAGCACCTCGGCGTCGACCGGCTTCCCGAGGTGGCGGTCGAAGCCGGCGGCGGCGGCGGCCCGCCGGTCGTCGTCGCGGACGTGGCCGGTCACCGCGATGAGGAAGGGCTCGCCGCCGTGGCGGGCGCGGAGGCGGCGCGCGACCTCGTGCCCGTCGATGTCCGGCAGGCCGACGTCGATGACGATCACCTCGGGCGCCGAGCGCTCGGCGCTGGCCAGCCCCTCGGCGCCGGTGGCCACCGCCTCGACGCGGTGGCCGGAGAGCTCGAGGAGCTCGACGAGCGCGTCGCGGACGTCGGCCGAGTCCTCGATGAGGAGGACGGCGCGCCCCCGCTCCGTCGCCGCCCCGGTCATCCCCAGAGCTTGTCGTCGCGGCCCTTGAGCACCTTGCCGCAGATGGCGCAGATATGGGTCTGGGCGCCGGTGCTCGCCGTCCGGCCGTCGGGGTAGGTGTGCTCGCAGCCGGCCAGCGTCCGGTCGGACTCGTCCTTGAACTCGAGGAGCGCCGACTCGAGCCGCTGGATGACGGTCCGGAGCACCTCCTGGCGCGCCAGTCGTTCGGCCTGGGTCACGGTGGTCTCCCTTCGCGGCGTGGCGGCCCCGAGCATACCGGACGGCTCGGGCCGCTGTCCCTCGCCGGGGGATTCCCCCCCGATTGGGCACCGAGCTCCTGCAGGGCGATTCGCCTGGTCCGTGGCGGCACCTGCCATTTTGACCTGTGCGCATGCGCGCATGATCTCGATCAAGAGATTTGCGCCGGCGACGATGCAGGATCTCCCTCCTCTTCTTTTCCTCCGGCCGGCTCCCCGCCGGCCTCGTCGTCATGTCGTCACCAGCGAGGTCACCGCAATGAGCGCCTCCCGAATCGCCCGCATCGCACTCGTCACGGGAGCGTCCGCGCTCGTCGCCTGCGGCTCGTCGCGAAGCGACTCGCCGGGCCAGGGGGTCCACCCGGTCGCCTACGCCGACCCGGCGCTCCACGGCGCCGACGCGATCGCGAGCCTGGCGCTCTGCCAGGGCTGCCACCAGTCGACCTTCGCGGGCGGCGGACCGCTCCACACGCCGAGCTGCAACAAGTGCCACGCCGACGCGGGCCACCCGGACTGGCAGACCGACTGCACCTTCTGCCACGGCGACGCCGCGCGCGCCGCCGACCCGGGTTACCCGCTCGTCGGCTCCCCGGCCATCACCGCCAACCTGGCTGCGCCGCCCTCCTCCCTCGGCACCAACAACGTGGTCGGCGCGCACGTCGCCCACGTCGTCACCGCGGCGATGGCGAGCCCGGTCCAGTGCTCGCAGTGCCACGGCCCGTCCCTCCCCACCAACCTCGACCACGTCGACGGCTCGGTGCTCATCGGCTGGGGGAACGTCGCCTCGGCGGGCAACGTCACCCCCTCGCCGGCCGGCGGCAACGTCGCGCGCGACCAGCTCCTCACCTGCGCCAACTACTGCCACGGCGCGACGCTCGCCGGCGGCACCGACACCTCCCCGAGCTGGAACGGCCCGGCGCGGACCTGCACCAGCTGTCACGGCCTGCCGCCGCCGACCGGGCGCCACGACGTCCACGTCTCGCTGGGCATGGCCTGCTCCTACTGCCACTTCGCGACCGCGACCGAGCCGGTCGGGACCTCGAACGTCGAGGTCATCAGCTCCTCGGGCAAGGCGCTCCACGTGAACGGCGTGAAGGACGTCGTGCTCGAGCCGGTCGTCCAGGGGACCTGGGATCCGACCCAGAATGGCGGCAAGGGAGGGTGCGCGTCACTTTGCCACGGCTACGGTGGTCCGAGCGCCAACGGCACGGGCTGGAACCCGTAGAACAGGCGCGGGGCGCGAGCCCGAGCGAACGACGCGTCCTCGACCGAGCGCTCCCCCGCACCCATTGTGCGGGCGGGGCGCTCGTCTTTTTTCGCCCGCGCGCCGGCGATTGATGACGGTCAACCACCCTGACGCACCGCCAGTGCATACTCGGCGTCCTTCGTTCGCCGCCCGTGACCGCTCGAGCGGCCGCGGGGTCCCCGAGGACATGCACATGCGCCCGAACCGACTGCTCACGACCGCGGCGTTGCTGGCGGGGCTGGCCCTGGCGGGATGCGACAAGGCGCGGCCGACGCTGGGCGGGGGAGCGAACGGGAAGACGGCGTGCACGGGGTGTCACGGTGGGCAGCTCGACGCGACGGGGGCGCCGCCGTACGACCTGTCGGGGCACGATCAGACGTGGTCCGGGAACGCGCTCGGGGTCGGGGCGCACTACGGTCACATGTCGAACGCGGTGGGCTGCTTCAACTGCCACCAGGTGCCGGCGGCGGTCTCCGCGCCGGGGCACATGGGCGTCCCGCCGGCGAAGGTCGACTTCTCGAACTACGTGGGCGCGAACGTCGTCGGGGCGCCGGCGCCGCAGCCCTGGGATCGGGTCACCCACACCTGCAGCAACTACTGCCACGGCTCGTCGCTGCCGGGCGGCACCCACACCACCCCCGACTGGCTCGGCGGCGCGAGCGAGGCGGCCTGCGGGTCGTGCCACTTCTTCGGCGGCAACATCCAGACCGTCCAGCCGGCCGGCCACCCGCTCACCGACATCCTGGCGCCGGGCAGCCCGCCCATCACCTCCAACACCCAGTGCGCCGACTGCCACCCGGAGACGG
>JAJXSQ010000184.1 GCA_021784495.1 Myxococcales bacterium
CCCGTCCCGCGCCCCGGCGGCCGCGGACGCGCGCGCCTCGGCGAGGGCGGCGGAGAGGGCCAGCGCCCGGCGCCGGTCGTCGGCCGAGAGGTAGGCGTTGCGCGACGACCGGGCGAGCCCGTCCGGCTCGCGCACGATCGGCATCCCGACGATCTCCACCGGGAAGGCGAGGTCGCGGACCATCGCCCGGATCACCGCGAGCTGCTGGAAGTCCTTGCGCCCGAAGAGCGCGACGTGCGGGGCGGTGAGGTTGAGGAGCTTGGCGACCACCGTCGCCACCCCGCGGAAGTGGCCGGGGCGGGAGGCGCCGCAGAGCCCCTGCGAGGCGCGCTCCACGTCGATCCAGGTCTGGTGCCCCTCGGCGAAGACCAGGCGCGGCTCGGGCGGCGCGAGGACCGCGTCGATCCCGGCCGCGCCGCAGCGGGCCAGGTCGCCCTCGAGGTCGCGGGGGTAGCGCGAGAGGTCCTCGCCCGGCCCGAACTGCGCCGGGTTGACGAAGATGGAGGCGAGGGCGAGCCCCCGCCCGCCGGCGCCGCCTTCGTCGGCCCGGCGCCGCGCCTCGGCGAGGAGCGAGCCGTGGCCGTCGTGGAGCGCGCCCATGGTGGGGACGAGCGCCAGCCGCCGCCCGGCGGCGCGCGCCTCCAGGCAGCGGGCCTGCCAGGCCGACGGATCGGTGAAGAGCTCGGGCGTGGGCACGGGCGCGGCGGGCGCGGCGGGCGGGCGCTAGACCGGCGCCCCGACGACGCCGGGGAGCTCGTCCGGCTCCTCCCCTGCCCCGGCGGCGGGGACGAGCCGGACCGGGGCGGCGGGGACGAGGCGGACGGCGGGGGAGTGGAAGGTCTGCGCGTCGGCGGGGAAGGTGCCGGCCCGCACCTCGCCCGCGTACTGCCCGACGGCGGCCACGACCGCCCCGCCGAGCTCGGCGAAGTGGCGGACGAACTTCGGGGTGAAGGAGGGATCGAGCCCGAGGAGGTCGTTCAGCACCAGCACCTGGCCGTCGCAATCGACGCCGGCGCCGATGCCGATGGTCGGGATGGCGAGCTGGCCGGTGATGAGCCGCGCCAGCTCCACCGGGATGCACTCCAGGACCACCGCGTAGCAGCCGGCCGCCTCCAAAGCGCGGGCGTCGCGCAGGAGCCCGTGCGCCCGCTCGGCCTCGCGCCCCTGGACCACGTAGCCGCCGAGCTGGTGGACCGACTGCGGGGTGAGCCCGAGGTGGCCCATGACCGGGACGCCGGCGCGGACCACGCGCCGGACCACCTCGGCGAAGTCGCCCCCGCCCTCGAGCTTCACCGCCTCGGCGCCCCCCTCGGCGACGAGCCGCACCGAGGCCCGCACCGCCTCGTCGGCGCTCGCCTGGTAGCTGCCGAAGGGGAGGTCGGCCACGAGGTGGGCGCGGGCCCCGGCGCGCGCCAGCCCGCGGCGGACCATGGCGGAGTGGTAGACCATCTGGTCGAGGGTGACCGGGAGGGTCGAGTCGTGCCCCTGGACGACCATCCCCAGGGAGTCGCCGACCAGCACCACGTCCACCCCGCCCTCGCCGACCAGCCGCGCCGCGGTGGCGTCGTAGGCGGTCACCGCGGCGATCTTCTCGCCGCGCTCCTTCATCCTGCGCAGGTCCTGGATGGTGATCCGGCGCGCGGCGCCGCCGTGGCTCGACATGTCGACCTCCGGTGTGGGCCCCTCGGCGGGGTCCCGCCCAGTCACCGACGAATCTAATCCCGGGGGAGGGGGGCTGTCACCTGCGCCCCGGGCGGCTGCCGGCCGGGACGTAGTGCTGCGTCCCCTTCCGGTGGCGCCGGATCACGGCGAGGAGGGCGTCCACGTCCTCGGGCGAGTCGACCAGGTCGAGGTCGCTGGTGTCGACGACGAGGAGCGGGGTCTCGTCGTGGTGGAAGAAGTGGTCGCCGTAGGCGGCGGCGAGCGCCTCGAGGTAGGCCGGGTCGATGTCCCGCTCGAAGGGACGGCCGCGCCGCCGGATCCGGCCGAGGAGGACCCCCACCTCCGCGCGGAGGTAGACCACCAGGTCCGGCTTCACCACCCGTGGACCGAGCACCCGGTAAAGCCGATCGTAGAGCGCGAGCTCGTCGGGGTCGAGGGTGAGCGCGGCGAAGATCCGGTCCTTGGCGAAGAGGTAGTCGAGGACGGTGCTGCGGGTGAAGAGGTCCTGCTGGAGGAGCTCCTGCTGCTGCTGGAAGCGGGAGAGGAGGAAGAAGAGCTGGGTCTGGAAGGCGTGCTTGCGCGCGTCCTCGTAGAAGGCCGGGAGGAAGGGGTTCTCCTCCACCGCCTCCAGGACGAGCCGGCCGCCGGTCCGCTCGGCCAGGATCCGGGCGAGCGTCGTCTTGCCGACGCCGATCGGCCCCTCGACGGCGATGTAGCGCGGACGGTCCATCCCGGTGCGGGCCGCACCTTGCCAAATGGCCGGCGGCAAGTAAACGCGCCTCTGCCGGCGGCCGCGGGCCCGCCCCCCGCGCCCCGAGCGCTGGCGGGGGAGCCGGCTCCATGACAAAAGGATCGCGCTCACTCTGATCCTCGGATCAGGGACGGCCGCGGCCGGCCGCCGCAACACGCGGTCTTCACTCTGCTTTTGGCTATGGCGCGGCGGCGCTTGACAGTGCGTGACACCACTCGTATCGTCACCCCACTCAATCGGCCTTCCGGCCAGGAGGCGCGGGGCGATGGCGACGGGGCGCAGGGTGGCAGTGAAGCTGGCGCCGGCCGGGACCACGGCCGCCCCGGCTGTGCGCGACCCCGAGGTCGACCCGGCCTTCCACCGGGCCATCCTGAAGGTCGCCATCGAGCTGAAGAAGCCGAGCGCGCGCAGCTACGACGAGGTGGTGGACGCGACCGTCCGGGCGATGCGGCTCGACGGCGCCGCCTTCCGCCGGTACCTCGGCGAGAACGGCGCGCGGAACATGGGCCTCCTGCTCGCCGCCGCGCGAGCGGGTGGACCGTAGGCGCAGGGGGTCACGGGCGCCCGCTCCGTGTGCAGCGCGGGGTCGGCGAGGGCGGCAGGGGTCGGTGGGTGGGCGTCCGTGACCGGTGTTCCGTCCCTCCCCCGCGCGCGGCGCGGGGGCCGGGGCGCCGCTAGCCGAGCGCCCGGTCGAGCGCCGCCCACTCCGCCACCGTGAGCGTCTCGCCGCGCCGCCCGGGATCGATCCCGGCCGCGGCCAGGGCCGCGGCGAGCCGCTCCGCCGGCACGATCTCGGCCGCCGCGAGCGCGTTCCGGAGGGTCTTGCGCCGCTGCGCGAACCCGGCCCGCACCAGCCGCCGGAAGCGCGCCGGCTCGGCCACCGCCGCCGCGGCCGCCGGCGGCCGGAAGCGGGCCAGGACCACCGCCGAGTGGACCCGCGGCGGCGGGAAGAAGGCGCCCGGCGGGACCGTCAGCTCGATGGAGACGTCGGCCTCCCGCTGGAGCAGGACCGACGGCAGCCCCCAGTCGGCCTCGCCCGGCGCCGCGGCGAGCCGCTCCGCGACCTCGCGCTGGAGGAGGAACACGGCGCGCCGGATCCGCGGCGCCTGGTCGAGGAGCGCGAACAGGATGGGCGAGGTCAGGTGGTAGGGGAGGTTCCCGGCGACCGCGACCGGCCCGCCCGGCGAGAGCGCCGCGTAGTCGAGCGAGGCGGCGTCGGCCTCCAGCAGGGCGATCCGGTCGGCGAGCTCGCCGCGCAGGACCCGGGCCATGTCCCGGTCGCGCTCCACGGCGATCACCTCGGCCCCCCGCGCCAGGAGCCGGGCGGTCAGGTGGCCGAGGCCGGCCCCGAGCTCCACCACCCGCTCGCCGGCGCCGGGGGCGGCCAGCGCCGCGATCCGGTCGAGGATCGCCTCGTCGCCGAGGAAGTTCTGCCCCCAGCTCTTCTTCGCCCGGAGGCCGTACCGGTCGAGGAGCGCGCGCGGCGCGGGGTAGCTCACGCGAGCCGCCAGGCCGGATCGGCGTCGAGCTCGCGCCCGGCGCGGAGCCCGCGCTCCAGCGCGTGGGTGCCGGCGACGGCGATCATCGCCGCGTTGTCGGTGCAGAGCCGGACCGGCGGCACGATCACCTCGAGATCCTCGTAGGTCGCGGCGCGCTCCTGCGCCGCCGCCCGGAGGCGGCCGTTGGCGGCGACCCCGCCCGCGAGCACCAGGCGCGGGAGCTGGAGGCGGCGCGCCGCCCGGAAGGCCTTCTGGAGCAGCGCCTCGACGATCGCCTCCTGGTAGCTGGCGCACAGGTCGGCGAGCGCCTGCCCCTCGGGGACGCCGCGGCGCTGCACCTCGTGGCGCAGCGCCGTCTTGAGCCCGGAGAAGCTGAAGGCCAGGTCGGCCCCCTTCACCACCGCCTTCGGGAAGCGGACCGCCCGCGGGTCGCCGGTGCGCGCCAGCCGGTCGATCGCCACGCCGCCCGGGTAGGGCAGCCCGAGCAGCTTCGCCCCCTTGTCGAAGGCCTCGCCGGCCGCGTCGTCCCGCGTCTGGCCGAGCAGCTCGTACTCCCCGAAGCCGCGCGCCGCGTAGAGGGAGGTGTGGCCGCCGGAGACGACGAGCCCGAGGAAGGGGAAGGCGGGCGGGCGCTCGCCGAGGAAGGCGGCGAGGAGGTGCCCCTCGAGGTGGTTCACCCCGACGAGCGGCCGGTCCCAGGCGAGGGCGAGCGCCTTCGCCACCTGGACCCCGACGAGGAGCGCGCCCACCAGGCCGGGGCCGCTGGTCACCGCGATCGCGTCGATCGCCGCCGGGCCGCCGGCGGTGGCCACCGCCTCCTCCACCACCGGGATCACCTGGACCACGTGGGCCCGGCTCGCGAGCTCCGGGACGACGCCGCCCCAGCGGCGGTGGAGCTCGATCTGCGTCGCGACGACGTCGGAGAGCGCGCGCCGGCCGTCCTCGACGACCGCGGCGGCCGTCTCGTCGCAGCTGGTCTCGATCCCCAGGACCCTCACGGCAGCTGCTTCGCCAGGATCTCGCGCACCGCCGCCGCCTCGGTGCCGGCCGGCTGGAGCGCGAGGAAGCGGCGGTAGGCGGTGCGCGCCGGCCCCGCCTCGCCCCCCGCCTGGCGGATCTCGCCGAGGAGCAGGTAGGTGGGCGGGTAGCCGGGATCGGCGCGGCGCGCGGCGTCGAGCGCGCCGAGCGCCTCGGCGGACTGGTTGGCGTCGTAGAGGGCCCGCGCCAGGCCGACGTACCCGGGGGCGCCGGGGCGGAGCGCGAGCGAGCGGCGGTAGTCGGCGACGGCGCCGGCGAAGTCCCCGCGATCGTACCGCCGGCCGGCGCTCTCGAGCAGCCGCGCCGCCTCCCCGCCGGCCGCCGCGCCG
>JAJXSQ010000185.1 GCA_021784495.1 Myxococcales bacterium
TGCCGTCGCCAGGTCGAGGTCCACCTGGAGGGCGCGGGCGATCCGGAGGACCTGCCGGGCGGTCTCACCGGGCCGGAGGACGAGCCGCTGGGCGGCGACGAGGGCGCGCGCCAGCTCCTCCCGGCCCGCCCGGTAGGCCGCGCGGTCCCCTCCCGCCAGCGCGCCGCGCCGCGCCTTCTCGTGCAGCTCGCGGAACGCCGCGAGCCACTCGGCGAGGCTCATCGCTACAGGACCTTCTTCAGCTCGGGGGCGGGCTTGAAGCCGACGGTCCGGGTGGGCGCGATCTGGATCTCGGCGCCGGTCCGCGGGTTCCGCCCGACGCGGCCGGCCCGCTTCTTCACCGAGAAGGTGCCGAAGCCGGGCATGACGAAGCGCTTGTCCTTGCGGATGCCCTTCCCCAGCTGCTCGAACACCGCGTCCACCACCTGGGCCACTTGCCGCTTCGAGAGGTCGGGGTGCGCCCCTTGCACCTTCTCGATCAGGTCAGCCTTGGTCATGTCGTCAGAGCCCCTCGGATGCGTCCGCGGAAGGTATCGATCCGCTCCGAGCGCGTCAAGGCGCGCCTCCGCGGGCCGGCGGGGGGCGCCTCAGCCTCCGCCGACGAAGGGCTTGACGCCCAGGAGCGCCCGGGCCTCGGCGGGCGAGCACGGCGTCCTGCCGGCCGCCAGCGCGCGCTCGACCGCCGCCGCGACGAGGGCGTCGCTGCCGGTCGCCGGCACGCCGCGGGCGAGGAAGAGGTTGTCCTCGAGCCCGACCCGGAGGTGCCCGCCCAGCGCGAGCGCGAGCTCCACCACCGGGAGCTCCGCCCGCCCGATCCCGGCGGCCGTCCAGGCGACGCCGGCGGGGAGCCCCTCCGCGAGGAAGCGGAGGTTCCGCTCGCTCGCCGAGATGCCCCCCGGGACGCCGAGGACGAGCTGGACGTGGTAGGGCGCGGCGAGGTGGCCGCGTTCGAGGAGCCAGCGCAGGGTGTCGAGCATCCCGGCGTCGTACACCTCGCACTCGGGGACGAGCGCCGCCGCGCGGATCGCGGCGGCGGTCCGGACGACGTCGGGCCGGGCGTTGACGAAGACGCCGTCGCCGAAGTTCATGGTCCCGAGGTTCAGGGTCGCCATCTCCGCCCCCGGCACCAGGGAGCCGAGCCGCTCGTCCAGCGACATGCCGACCGCGCCGCCGGTCGACACCTGGACGACGACGGCGCTCCCGGCGTCGCGGATCCGGGCCACGATCTCGGAGTAGTGCGCGGCCTCCTGCGACGGGCGCCCGTCCGGCCAGCGGGCGTGCAGGTGGACGACCGCCGCGCCGGCCCGGCCGGCGGCCACCGCGGCGGCGGCGATCTCGACGGGCAGGTAGGGCACCGCCGGGTTCTGGTCCCGGGTGACCTCGGCGCCCACCACCGCGGCGGTGATGACCACCGGCCGGGCCCCGGTCATCCTCGACCCCGCTGCCTCGCCGCCGGCACGACGCAGGTGCCGGTGGCCCGGCAGACGAGCACCGGCGCGGCCAGCGGCTCGGCGGCGCTGTCCGAGAGGTCCGGCCGGGCGCGGATCACGGCGCGCGCCTCGAAGGCCATCTCCCGGGAGGTCGCGCCGACGTGGACGATCTCGCCGGTCGCCTCCACGAAGTCCCCGGCGCGCACCGGGGAGAGGAACTCGATCGCGGAGTAGGCGCGGAAGAGCCCCTCGTCGCCGTCGTGGCGGACCAGGAGCTCGGTCGCCACGTCGCCGAAGAGCGCCAGGAGCCGCGCGCCGTCCACCAGCCCCCCGCCGTAGTGCGCGTCGGCGTCCGACAGCCGGATCCGGATCATCGCCCGCATGTGGTCTCCTCCCGCGTCAGGGCCCGGGGCCC
Organism: Myxococcales bacterium; assembly: GCA_021784495.1. Taxonomy (GTDB): domain Bacteria; phylum Myxococcota; class Myxococcia; order Myxococcales; family Anaeromyxobacteraceae; genus JADKCZ01. Next base: position 1,846 of record JAJXSQ010000185.1, read on the forward strand.
GTCCCGCGCCGCCGGATCACCTCGGCCACGACGTAGGCGGCGACGTCGGAGGGGCGCGTCCCCGGGCCGAAGCCCGCGTCGTATCCCAGCTCGAGGGCGAGCCGGTGATCGATGCGCGGCCCCCCGAGGATGGCGATCACCCGCCCGCGCAGGCCGAGCCGCTCCAGCTGCTCGACGAGGTCGCGCGCGTTCCGCCGGTGGACGTCCCGCTGGGTGACCACCTGGGAGACGAGCACCGCGTCGGCGCCCGCCGCGCCGCAGGCGCGCGCCAGGTCGACGTTCTCGACCTGCGCCCCGAGGTTCCGGGCGTCGAGGCAGGGGTACCGCTCCAGCCCCGGGTCGCCGGCGAACCCCTTCATGTTCATGATGGCGTCGATCCCGACCGCGTGGGCGTCGGCGCCGGTGCAGGCGCCGAGGACGACGATCCGCCGGCCGACGGCGCGGAGGGCGTGGGCGTTCAGCTCGTCGAAGCCGCGGTGCTCCAGGGTGACCTCGGGCACCTCGAGCGCCCCGAGGTCGACGGCGGCCGCGGTCCGCGCGTAGACCACGAAGAAGGTGAAGCCCTCGGCGGCCCGCTCCATCGCCGCGACGTGCACCTGCTCGAGCCCGAGTTGGCGCGCGATCGCGGTCGCGGCCTCCCGGGCCCGGGCGCCCGCCTCCAGGGGCAGCACGAAGGAGAGCTGCACCGCGCCGTCGTCGCGGCGATCCCCGTAGGGTCGGACGACGCCGGCCTCGGACGGCGCGCGGCTCACTCGCCCCTCGCGAGCCGGAGCGCCTGGAGGACCGCCTGCCAGGTCTCGAGCAGCGCCGGCGGGATGGGCGAGCGGCCGGTGAAGAAGAGCCGATACTGGCTCCTCCCGTCGCAGAGCGCGTAGGCCCAGCCGTGCCAGCCGCCCTGGTCGGCCTCCTGCGTGACGGCCGCGACGCCGGCCGCGGTGGTCGGGTGGCGCCGGACGCGATCGAGCCCGCCCGCTCCGCGCCGGAGCGACTCCTCGGCCGCGTCGCGGCACGCGCGGACCGACTCGAACGGGGTCGGGACCCGCCAGGCCTCGAGGCGGGCGGCGCCGTTCGGCGGCTCGAGGACCAGCCGGTCTGGGCCACCGCTCGCGGTCCAGTCCCCGGGGGCCTCGAGCGCCAGCGCCCCGACGGGGTAGACGAGCCACCCGGGACGCTCCGCGGGGCGGGCCTGCGGCGCCGGCGCGAGCGTCTCCCGGATCGTCCCGCAGCCCGCGCCGAGGAGCGCCGCCGCGGCGAGCGCCCGCGCCAGCCGGGAGCGGGCCCGCCGCGCCGAGGCTCGCGGCGCCCTCACCTGGCCTCCAGCAGGTCGAGGAGGGGGTTGAAGTGGTCCGGGTCCCGCTCGACGACGCCCGCGAGCCCCTTGCCGCCGGTCTCCTGGCGGGCGACGTCCCCGAAGCGCGCCTTCCCGATCGCGGCGAAGAGCCCCTCCCGGGCGACCTCCTCGAGCAGGAGGCGCGCCCGGTGGAGGGTCGCGGCGGCGCGCGCCTCGACGAGGCCGCCCCGCCGGAGCTCGAGCTCTCCGCCCATCGACCGCCACGCCCGCCCGACGTAGTCGGCGGCGCGCAGCGCCACGAAGCGGTCCATGAGGAGCGGGTTGTGCATCGCCTCCGTCATCATGCCGAGGAGCTGGATGCCCTGCCCGGTCACCGCCCCGATCACGTCGGCCATGACGTCGTAGGCGTGGGCGAAGAAGATGTCCCCCCCCTTGTGCTTCGTGGGCGGCATGTACTTGATCGGCGCCGCCGGGAAGAGGGTCCGGACGAGGAGGGCCTGGGCCAGCTCCCGGGCGATCGTGTCCTCCCGGGCCGGATCGATCTCGAACGCGTGGCCGAGGCCGACGAGCCGGTCGGGGAGCCCGGCGCGGTGGGCGAAGGCCTCGTTGACGAACTGGGAGGCGATCACCGTGTGCGCCGCCTCGTCGGCGTCGGCGGTGGTGATGTAGTTGTCCTCCCCGGTGTTGATGACGATGCCGGCGAGCGCGCAGATCCGGCGCGAGAAGTGCTGGTCGCAGAGCGTCCGCCGCATGTTGATGTCGCGGAAGAGGATGCCGTACATGGCGTCGTTGAGGAGCATGTCGAGCCGCTCCACGGCCGCCAGGTAGGCGATCTCCGGCATGCAGAGCCCCGAGCTGTAGTTCGTGAGCTGGAGGTAGCGGCCGAGGCGGCGCGACTCGTCGTCCAGCGCCGCCCGCATGATCCGGAAGTTCTCCTGGGTGGCGTAGGTGCCCCCGAAGCCCTCGGTCGTCGCCCCCTCCGGCACGTAGTCGAGGAGGGACTGCGCGGTCGACCGGATCACCGCGATGACGTCCGCGCCCGCCTGCGCCGCGGCCCGCGCCTGCGCCACGTCGTCGTGGATGTTCCCGGTGGCGACGATGAGGTACCGGTGCGGGCGGGGGCCCACCCCCAGCTCGCGCCGGAGCCCGTCGCGGCGCGCCACCCGATCGCGCAGCTCGGCGACCGCGGCCCGCGTCTCCTCGGCCACGAGCGCGCGGATCTCCCGGTCGGCGCTCGGCTCCACCTTGGGCGCCCGCTCGGGGAGGGAGGCGATCCGGGCGGCGACGTCGGCCGGGGCCGCGGCGCCCTCCCGGAGGGCGAGGCCGAACCACCAGGCCGCGCCCCTCCCCAGGAGGCCGCGCCGCGCCAGCTCGTCCACCGCGAGGTTCGCGAGCGGGACGCCCCCGGGGCCGGCGCCGTTCATGCCCAGGAGGCGGAGGACCGTCCGCTCGATCGAGACGGTGGTGTGCCGCTCGACGAAGGCGAGGACCGGATCGGTGACCGCCGCGGCCAGCTCCCGGCACCGCCCGATCTCCTCCGGATCGAGGGGGAGATCCGGTACCCGGCGGCCGTCGTCCAGCAGCATGACGCGAGGTGTAGGCCGGCGCGCGCGCCCCGGCAAGGGTCCAACCGGGCACAGCGCCCGATCGCGGCGCGACCTCAGGGGCGGCGGTCGCGCCACCAGCCCCGGGCCGCCTCCCCGAGCCGCTCCGGCGTGTTGATCGACGGATCCTCGAGCGCGAGGTCGAGCAGGGCGCGCAGCGCCTCGCCGAGGTGGGGACCCGGCCCGCACCGGAGCAGCTCCATGACCGCGCGCCCGTCGAGCGCCAGGTCGCCGACCGCGAGCGGCGCGCCGCTGGCCCGGGCGGCGTCGACCGCCTCGCGCCAGCGCGCGACCAGCGCCCTCCCCGCGGACCGCTCCGCCGCGGCGCCCACCGCCGCCTCGGCCGCCGCGAGATCGAGGAGCGTCGGAGCCCGAGGCGGCGTGACCGACGAGAGCCAGCGGCGGGTCCGGGCCGGGGACGGCTCGCCCAGCGGTCGGTCGATGGCGCAGGCCCGGTGGGCCACCAGCGCCGCGACCTCGTCGGCGAGGCGCCGGGGCAGGCGGAGGCGGGCGAG
>JAJXSQ010000186.1 GCA_021784495.1 Myxococcales bacterium
GGCGCCGGGCCGCGCCGGCGCCGCGTGGCGGCCGCGGGCGCCGCGGCCGGCGCGCTGGCCGAAGAGGGTGTCGAAGACCGAGCCGAAGTCGAACGGGCCGTACCCCTCCACGTTGACCGTGGAGAAGTCCCCGAAGTCGAAGGGCTGGCCGCCGGGGGGCGCGCCCTGGCGGCGCCACCGGCGGACCTCCTCGGCGCGCCGCTCGTCGAAGCCGCTCCGCAGCGCGTCCGGGCCGAACTCGTCGTAGAGCTTCCGCCGGCCCGCGTCGGAGAGCACCTCGAAGGCGGCCGTCACCTCCTTGAACCGCTCCTCGGCCGCCTTGTTGCCGGGGTTGACGTCCGGGTGGTGCTGCTTCGCGAGCTTCCGGTAGGCCTTCTTGAGCTCCTCGGCGGTGGCCGTGCGGGGGACGCCCAGGATCTGGTAGAGGTCGCGGTCTGGCACCTCTCCAACGTAGCGCGCCGGGGGGTGCCGTCAATGGAGGACGGAGTGATCCCGGAGCTGCTGGCCCTGCTCGTCCACCTCGCCGCCCCTCCCGAGGCGCCCGGCCGGGTGCTCGAGGAGGTCGTCGCCGTGATCCGGAGCCCCCCGGGGAGCGCGCCCCGCCCGGTGATGCTCACCCGGCTCGAGGAGGAGACCCGGATCGCGCTGGTCGAGCAGGGCGCGTTCGAGGCGGCCTTCGCGCCGCTCGACGACGCGGCGCTCCGCGCGGGTCTGCGCTGGCTCGTCGACCAGCTGATCGTGGCCGACGAGGCGGCGCGCCTCGGCGTGGACGAGGTGGCGCAGGCGGAGATCCAGGCGGCGATCACCCGGTTCCAGGGGCGGTTCCCCGACGTCGCCTCCTACCGGCGCTTCCTGGCCGTGGGAGGGATCTCGGAGGAGGAGCTCGGCGCCTCGCTGGCCCGGTCGATCGGCGTGGCCCGGTACCTCGACGGACGGGTGGGCCACGCCGGCCCCGGCGCGGACGCGGCGCGGGCGCGGGCGCAGATCGGGCAGCTCGTCGCCGAGCTCCGCGGCCGCGCCGACGTGCGCGTCCTGATCCCCTCGCTCCGCGGGGGAGCGTCCCCGTGAAGGGGATCGGGATCGGGTTCCGCGCCGCCGGCGTCGCCGACCTCGCGCGGATCATGGAGATCGAGCGGGCGGGCTTCGCCCACCCCTGGTCCGAGGCGCTGCTGCGGCGGGAGTTCGAGCACGCCTGGTCGCGCACCCTGGTGGCGGTGGAGGGGGCGGGCGGAGGGGAGATCGTCGGCTACGTCGTCTTCTGGCTGGTCCACGACGAGGTCCACGTCCTGAACGTCGGCACCGCGCCGGAGGCGAGGCGGCGGGGGATCGGGCGCGCGCTCCTCGAGGAGGCGGCCGCGCAGGGGCGCCGGCAGGGGGCGCGCCTGGCCACCCTGGAGGTCCGGCGGTCGAACGCGCCGGCGCGGGCGCTCTACGAGCGGCTCGGGTACCGGGTCGTCGGGGAGCGGCCCAACTACTACGCCGAGGAGAAGGAGGACGCGATCGTCATGACGCTCGACCTCGATCCGCGGTAGAGACGCGCCCCATGCTCTGGCGCTTCCTCCGCGGGCTCCTGTTCCGCCTCGATCCCGAGCGCGTCCACGGGCTCGTCCACGCGCTCCTCCGGCGCGTGCCGGCCCCCATCGCCGCCCGCCGGCGCCCCATCGCCGATCCCTGCCTGGCGGTGAGCTGCCTCGGGCTCCACTTCGACTCCCCGATCGGGCTCGCCGCCGGCTTCGACAAGGGGGACGTCTCGGTCGCCGGGCTGCTCGGACTCGGCTTCTCCCACCTGGAGATCGGCACGATCACGCCGCGGCCGCAGCCCGGGAACGACCGCCCGCGCCTCTTCCGGCTCCCCGAGCACCAGGCGATCATCAACCGGATGGGGTTCAACAACGCGGGCGCCGTGGCCTGCGCCGCGCGGCTCGCGGCGCTCCCGGCCGCCGCTCGGATGGGGCCGGTGGGGCTGAACGTCGGCCGGAACAAGGCGACGCCGAACGAGCGGGCGGAGGAGGACTACCTCGCCTGCATCGAGCGGCTCCACCCGTTCGCGGATTACCTGGTGGTCAACATCTCCTCGCCGAACACCCCCGGGCTCCGCCAGCTCCAGGAGGGCGACGCGCTCGATCGTCTCCTGCGCGCCTGCACCTCGCGGCTCGCCGCGCTCGCGCCGGGGAAGCCGCTCCTGGTGAAGCTCGCCCCCGATCTCGAGCCCGGCGCGCTCGACGAGGCCGTCGACGTCGCCATCGGCGCCGGCGTCGCGGGGCTGGTGGCGACCAACACGACCCTCTCCCGCGCCGGCGTCGAGGGCCATCCCCGCGCCGGGGAGGCGGGGGGGCTCTCGGGCGCGCCGCTGACCCGGCGGGCCACCGAGGTGGTCCGCCGGGTGGCGCGGCGCGCGGCCGGGCGCGTCCCGGTCGTCGGGGTGGGCGGGGTGATGTCGGCCGAGGACGCCTACGAGAAGGTGCGGGCCGGCGCCGCGCTGGTGCAGGTCTACACCGGGTTCGTCTACGGCGGACCGGCCTTCCCCCGGCGGCTCGGCGAGGGGCTGGCGCGGCTGCTCGCGCGCGACGGCTTCGCCACCGTGGGAGAGGCGGTCGGGGTCGACCTGGCCCACGGGTGATTCGCTACCCGCGGAGGAGTTGCGCGGGCGGCCTCCCCGTCCCACCTTGACGGTGCGGCGCTGACGCGTCGCGTCGCATTGACGGGCGTGACGCGGTGCGTTACCGTGTTCGGTGGGATGCGAGCGGACCATCGTGGCTTCGCGGCGTGCCGGGAGGTATCGAACATGGCGGAATCGAAGAAGAACGGGCGGAAGGCGACGGAGGTGACGAAGATCCTGAAGGGCCGGCTCGAGTCGGCGCGGGGTCGGATCACCGAGCTCGAGGCGGGGGCGCAGCGGGCGATCGAGGGGCTCGTCGAGAAGGGGCGGGCGAGCCGGAAGGATCTGGAGCAGCGCTTGCTCAAGCTCGCGAAGGACGAGCGGGTGGCGGAGGTCCTGGGCCGGGTGGAGAAGCTCCAGCGGACCGGGGCCGTGCGGGCCGTCGAGTGGCGGGGAAAGGCCGAGACCTTCCGCGCCGACGCGTTCGAGCGGCTCGCCGAGTTCCAGGGGCGGGCGATCTCCTTCCTCGGGGTCGCCAGCCGCGAACAGGTCGAGGCGCTCCACCAGGAGCTCGACCGGCTGGCTCGGAAGCTGGAGAAGCGGGAGAAGGCGCGCCGCGACGGCGCCGGGGCGGAGGGCTAGGAATGCCGGACATCCAGGAGCTGTTCAAGGAGGCCTGGTCGCACGCCCTCGCGGGGGTCAACGCCGCCGAGCAGGAGGCCGAGAAGGTGTTCGAGCGGCTCGCCGACGCGGCCGGCCTCTCCCCCGAGGACGTGCGGCGCCACGCCCGGGATTTCGGCGAGCGGCTCACCGCCCAGCGCCGGGAGCTCGAGCGGGCGATCGACGAAGGGGTGAAGCGCGCGGCGGTCCGGCTCCGCGTCCCGACGCGGGGCGACCTCGACGCCATCGAGCGCCGGGTCGCGGAGCTCTCGACCAGGGTGGAGCAGCTGGCCAGGGAGCGGGAGGCCGGTCGGCCCGCGGGGGAGCGACCGGAGAGGGGGCAGGGAGAGGCGTGATCGCAGCGGCGGCGAGAGGAGCGGCCCGGGCCGGGATCGCGTCGGCGATCGCCGCCGGCGTGCTGCTGGCGCCCTCCCGGCTGGCCGTGGCGGTCGCGGTCCACCCGGCGCCGCCCGAGTCCAGGCGGCCCGCTCCGGACCCCCTCGATCTCCGGCGGGAGGCGATCCTCGCCCGGCTCGAGGACCACCTGGAGCGGCGCATGACCTCGGTGCCGCACCTCGTGCACGAGGCGCTCGCCCGGGCCATCGTCGACGAGGCCGAGGCGGCGCGACTCGACCCGCTCCTCGTCCTCGCCGTGATCGAGGTGGAGTCGGGGTACGATCCCTCCGCGGCCAGCGCCGCCGGGGCCCGCGGGCTGATGCAGCTGCAGCCGGCGACCCTCCGCCGCGAGGTGGCGGGGGAGGGAGGCGGGGCCGCCGATCCCCAGGACCCCGTCGCCAACGTCCGCGCCGGGGTCCGCTACCTCCGCCGCTGCCTCGACAGCTACCCGAAGCTGACCCTCGCGCTCATGGCCTACAACACCGGCCCCAACCGCCTCCACGCCTTCCTCCTCGACGGGGAGGTCCCGGCGCAGGTGCTCGCCTACCCCCGGCGAGTCCTCGCCGAGCAGCACCACCTGCGCGAGGTGCTCGGGCTCGGCGAGGTGGACGGCGCGGGCGTGGTCGGCGTCACCGCGGCTCGCGATTGATGCGCGTCACCGAGATCTTCCAGAGCATCCAGGGGGAGGGGACGCGGGCGGGGCGCCCCTGCGTCTTCGTCCGGTTCACCGGCTGCGACCTCCGCTGCACCTACTGCGACACCGCGTACGCCTTCCACGGCGGCGCCGAGATGACCCGGGGTGAGATCGTCGAGGCGATGGAGCGCTTCCCGGCGCGGCTCGCCTGCCTCACCGGGGGCGAGCCGCTCCTGCAGCGCGAGCTCCCGGAGCTCGGGCGCGAGCTGCTCGACGGCGGCTGGGAGGTCACCGTCGAGACCCACGGGCAGCGGCCGCTCGACGAGCTCCCCGAGGGGGTGGTCCGGATCGCCGACGTGAAGACGCCCGGCTCCGGGGAGCCGGCGACCGAGCTCGGCTGGCTCGACCGGCTCCGCCCGACCGACGAGGTCAAGTTCGTGATCGCCTCGGAGGAGGACTTCGACTGGTCGGTCGCCGTGGCCCGCCGGCACCGGCTCGCGGAGCGGGTGACCGTCCTCGTCTCGCCGGTCGCGGGGCTCGTCGAGCCGGCGGACCTGGTCCGCTGGCTGCTCGGCTCGGGGCTCGGCGCCCGGCTCTCGCTGCAGCTCCACAAGATCGTCTGGGGGCCGGACGCGCGGGGAGTCTAGGCCGCCCCGGCGCGGCCGCTTCCTTGACGCGCGGCGCCGGCCGGGGCTACGAACACGGACCGATGCGAGCTCGCGCCCACGTTGTCGCCGCCGTGCTCCTCGCGGTGGCCCGGCCGGCGGTCGCCGGGCCCACCGTCTCGCTGAACGGCGTGAGCATCGACGGGGTGGCCAACCAGCGCTTCGAGAACGCCACGGTGGTGATCGACGGGCAGGGGAACGTCGACATCCAGGCGCGCGGCTACGCGGCGCGCGCCTCGGCGCCCGGCGCGCTCGCCGGTCCGGTCGGCGCGCCCCCGCGGCTCGCCAGATGGGA
>JAJXSQ010000187.1 GCA_021784495.1 Myxococcales bacterium
GTCGTCGAGCTGCGCGTCCGCCATGGGTGCCCCCTCGCCCGCGGTCCGCGCCGCGGGGCGAGGATATACTCCGCGGCGTGGATCCGGTCACGGCCAGCGGAGGCGCCCGGGGGCGCGGCGGCGCCCGCCGCCCGCGCCCGGCGGGGGGCGCGTGATCGGCCGCGCGCTCGGGCGGCGGCTCGGCGGCCTCCTCCTCCGCCGCGCGGCGACGCTCTGGCACGACCCGCGGTACCGGCTCCCGCTCCCCGGGATCCAGGCGAGCGCCGGCGTCGAGCCCCGGCGCGCCGACTACGTCGCCTGGTGGCTCACCGGCGCCGGCGCCATCTCGCCGCGGCGCCTCCGGACCCCGACCCGGATCGGCCTCCACCACCTCGCCCGGGTCCACACCCCGGAGTTCCTCGAGTCGCTCGGCCGGCCCGGCCCGCTGGCCGCCATCTTCGCGACCGACCCGGCCGACCTCGCGGTCGACGAGCTCCTGGACACCATCCGGCTCGCCTGCGGCGGGACCCTCGGCGCGGCGCGCGAGACCCTGCGGACCGGGGAGCCGGCGCTCAACCTCCTCGGGGGGTTCCACCACGCCGGCCCGGCCTCGGCCGGCGGCTTCTGCCCGGTCGACGACGTCGCCGTCGCCGTCGCCGCGCTCCGCGCCGAGGGGTTCGCCGGGCGGACGCTGGTCCTCGACCTCGACGCCCACCCGCCCGACGGCGTCGCCGCCTGCCTCCACGGCGACGCGGCGGTCTCGATCGCCTCCCTCTCCGGCTCGGACTGGGGGCCGCTGCCGGGGGTCGACGAGACCGTCCTCCCGGAGGGGACCGGCGACGAGCCCTACCTGGCCGCGCTGGAGGCGCTGCTCCGGCGGCAGACCCGCCCGGCGCTCGCCCTGGTGATCGCCGGCGGCGACGTGCTCGCCGGCGATCGGCTCGGCCGGCTCGCGCTCACGCTCGACGGCGTCCGGCGCCGCGACCTGGCGGTGGCGCGGTGGCTCGACGGCGTGCCGCAGGTCTGGCTCCCCGGCGGCGGCTACTCGCGCCAGGCCTGGCGCGCGCTGGCCGGCACCGGCCTCGCGGTCGCCCTCCGCTCGCGCCGCCCCATCCCCGACGACTACGACCCGCTCGCGCGCCGCTTCGCCGGCATCTCGGCCGGCCTGACCCACGCCGAGCTCGGCGACACCGCCGAGCTCTCGGCGGAGGACGTCGAGGAGGCGCTCGGCCTGGGCGCGCCCCGGCAGCGGCTCCTCCTCGGCTTCTACACCGCGAGCGGGATGGAGCTCGGCTTCGACCGCTACGGCATGCTCCAGCAGCTCGCCCGCCTCGGCTACCGGAGCTTCCGGGTCGTCTTCGACGCCTCGGGGCCCGGCGACCGGGTCCGGCTCCTCGGCGAGGCGGACGGGCTCCCCGGGCCGCAGGTGCTCATCGAGGCGATCCTGGAGAAGCGGCGCTGCCTCGGGGTGCCGGTCCTGTTCGTCCACTGGCTCTCCCTGCGCCACCCCCGGGCCCGCTTCAGCGAGCTGCGCCCCCGGCTGCCCGGGCAGGAGGTCCCGGGGCTCGGCCTGGCGCGGGAGGCCGGCACCATGCTGGCGCGCATGGCCGTCCGCCTCGGCCTCGGGGGGGTCGTCTTCCGCCCCTCCCACTTCCACCTGGCCTACTCGGCCCGCTACGGCTTCGCCTTCGTCGATCCCGACCGGCAGGCCCGCTTCGAGGCGCTGGTCCGCGACCTGGCGCACCTCCCCCTCCGCGAGGCGACGGCGGCGGTCGCCGAGGGGCGCGTCCGGCTCGACGGCCGGCCCTACGCCTGGGAGCCGGACGAGATGGTCTACTGGCTGCGGGAGTCGCCCGCCGACCCGGGGGAGGTGGAGCGCGAGGCCTCGCGCATCCGCTTCACGGTCGACCCGGCCCCGCCGGAGGAGGCACCGCCGGCAGGGGCGCCACCGGCGAGCTGACCGGCGCCGGGCCGAGGAGCGCCTCCACCTCGGCGGCGAGCCGGGCGGCGCTCCCCGGCCCGAACCCCTGGTGGACGTGCCGGATCAGGCCGTCCCGGTCCACGACCAGCGTCGTCGGGAGCCGCTCGAGGGGGAGCCGCTCGGCGTTGCGGGCCCCTCCCTGGTCCCAGAGGATCCCGACCGCGGCCGCGGCCGGGAGGCCGGCGACGTAGGCCGCGACCTGGGCCCGGTCCTCGTCGATCGACAGGGCGTAGACCGCGAGCCCGCGCCGGCCGTCGTCCCCCTGGAGGCGGGCGAGGGCGGCCAGCTCCTCGCCGCAGGCCTCGCACCAGGTCGCCCAGACGTCGACGACCCGGACCTGGCCGGTCGCGCCCGAGACCCGGACGGCCCGGCCGCCGAGCTCCTCGCCGACGACGTCGACCGGCTGGCCGACGAGCGGCGAGCCGGTGACCTCGGCCCCGGGGGTCGCGCAGCCGCCGGAGAGGAGCGGGAGGAGGGCGGCCAGGGCGGAGAGGGCGCGAGCGGTCATCGGCTCCGCGAATGTTTCACCCACCGGCCCCGATTTGTCGACCGGACTGATCTCGATCAATTGGCGGACCGATCCGGTATGCCATCTTCCGGGCGCCGTTCCGCCGGACCCCCTGGCGCGTCGGGCAAGTCCCGCACCACGGCCGAGAATCGAGAACGAGGTCCCGATGCGAACCCTGTCACGCATGATCTTCGCCGCCGTCCTGCTCGGCGCGGCGACCGGCGCGAGCGCCACCGTGGTGGACGCCTCCTCCACGACGATGGTGACCGCAGGGCAGCAGACCGCGGGCGGGCTCGCGGGCCAGCGCCCCGACCTGCTCACCGCGGTGCCGGCCTTCGAGATCATCAACGTCTCGGCGCGCGACATCCAGGCGCCCGGGTTCGACGATCTCCAGATCGTCCTCTCGTCCTGGGGCTCCTACGACTTCGCGACCGTCCGCACGGACGCCGGGGTCGGGACCCAGCTCACCGGCGACGTCCAGACCGGGTACGTGAAGGGCCAGCTCTTCGACCGCCACCTGACCCTCCAGGTCGGGCGCGAGTTCATCGCCGCGGGCGCGGGCCAGATGATCCAGATCGACGGCGGCTCGGCGCTCGTCCAGCTCCCCGGCGGGATCAGCGTCTCCGGCTACGCCGGCTCGCCGGTCTCGCAGCGCTTCGCCACCCGGGGCGGCTACCAGGACTGGAACCCCCTCGGCGGCGACCTGGCCTACGGCGGCCGCCTCGGCTGGAACCTCCCGCTCGACGGCGGCTACGGCCGCGGCCTCGATCTCGGCGTCTCGGCCCTCGACGTCGAGGACCACGGCCAGTCGGTCCGGCAGGACGCCGGCGTCGACCTCCGCTACCAGCCGTCGGCCGGCTTCACCGTCACCGGCAACGGCGTCTGGGACATGTACGCGGCGCGGGTCGCCGAGGCGGACGTCACCGCCCTCTGGAACGTCACCCGGCTCCTCTACGTCACCGCCGACGTTCAGTTCACCACCCCCGACAGCTTCCTCTCCAACAACTCCATCCTCTCGGTCTTCGCCGACTCGGCCTTCACCCAGCTCGGCGGCGGCGTCACCTACCGCCTCACCCCGGCGCTGAGCATCGGCGGCGACTACCACGCCGTCCTCGAGCCGGGACCGCAGGGGACCGGCACGAGCCTCGGCCACGAGGTGCTCGCCCGGCTCGAGTACCAGCGCTCCTCCTGGACCGCCGGGACCGACGTCTCCTACATCGACACCTACCAGGACGGCTACACCAGCCTCCGGGTCTACGGCCGGCGCGACTTCGGCCCCGCCTTCGTGAGCGTGGACGCCATGGGCACCCACCTCCAGACCGGCGTGAACGGCCTCAACGACACCGTCAACGGCATCCTCTCCGCCGGGTACACGCTCGGCGGCGGCTGGAGCGCGGTCGTCTCCGGCACCGCGGGCGTCAACCCCTTCATGGAGCAGCAGTACGATCTCATGGCGAAGCTCGTCTACAACCAGACCTACCGCGCGCGGGAGGTGAAGTGATGAACCGCTACCTCCTGCTCTCGGCCGCCGCCGCCGCCCTCGCCTGCGGCGTCTCCCGGGACACCCGGCCCCAGGCGAAGGCCGACCCGGCCTACGTCTTCCCCCACTCGCCGCACGTCGAGGGGGAGGTGGACTGCCTCGAGTGCCACGCGTCGATCGCCCAGGCGACGAAGCTCGAGGCGCGGGTCCGCCACGTCGCCCTCCCGGCCCACTCCGACACCTGCACCGGCTGCCACGACGCGCAGCCGAAGCTCGCGATCCCGGCGCGCGCCGCCCCGTTCGACGTCCGGTTCGACCACGCCGCCCACCTCCCGCGGGTGAAGGGCAAGTGCGTCACCTGCCACTCCGACCTCCCCACCACCGGCACGGTGGGGCGCAAGTCGCCGCCGATGGCCGCCTGCACCGGGTGCCACAACCACCAGAAGGACTTCCAGGAGGCCCGCTGCACCCCCTGCCACGTCGACCTGAAGCGGTTCTCGAAGCCGATCGAGGCCTTCAAGCACGAGGGGGACTTCCTCCGGACCCACGGCCAGCTCGCCCGGCCGACCGCCGAGACCTGCGCCCAGTGCCACGAGCAGAGCTACTGCGCCCAGTGCCACTCGCCGACCACCTCGCCGGCGGCCCCGCAGATCCTCTTCCCCGAGGAGGTGCAGCGCGACCTGATCCACCGCGGTGACTTCACCTCGCGCCACCAGGTCGAGGCGAAGGCCAACCCGACCTCCTGCCTCCGCTGCCACGGCACCGCCTTCTGCGACTCCTGCCACACCGAGCAGAACGTCTCGCCCCTCTCGACCATCACCCCGCGCGACCCGCACCCGGCCGGCTGGGTCACCAAGGGGAGCGGGAACTTCCACGGCGACGCCGCGCGGCGCAACATCGTGACCTGCGCCGCCTGCCACGATCAGGGGACCGCGTCGATCTGCGTCGGCTGCCACGCCGTCGGAGGCGTCGGCGGCAACCCGCACCCGGCGAGCTTCATCAGCCAGCACCGGAACGACAACCGGACGAAGCGGGCGGTCTGCATGGCCTGCCACCCGAACTAGTCGGCGCCGGCGCTCCGCGGACGACGGGCCCGACCACCCGCGCGGTGGCCGGGCCCGCGCCGTTCCGGGTCCCGGACGCCGCGCCGGGCCCACCCCCCGACGAGGAGATGACCGCCACCGCCTCACCCGACGCCGCGCCCGCCCTGCCCGCCCCGCCCTCCGGGGACCGGCGGGGCCGGCTGGCCGCCGCGCTCGC
>JAJXSQ010000188.1 GCA_021784495.1 Myxococcales bacterium
TCGGGCGCTTCCGCCACGTCCCGCTGGTCGACGCGGCCGGCGCGCCGGCGGGGGTGGTCTCGATCCGCGACATCATCGACTTCATCGTCGAGCTCGTCCCGGAGGAGATCCTCAACCTGCCGGGTCGGCCGGAGCTGGCGCTCCACCCGACCCCCGACGGCGGCTGAGCGGGGCCGGGACCCCCGGGCTCGAGCGGCCGCGGGCTGGAGCGGTCCCGGGCTCGAGCGCCCCCGGGCTGGAGCGCCCCAGGGCTCGAGCGGCTGCGGGCTGGAGCGATCCCGGGGCGATCCCGGGGCGGGGCCGCGGGCGGCGGGGCCGGCGCCCCGCGCCCGGGATCGGCCCTACGCGGTCGCCTCGCTGGCCCCGTGGCACTTCTTGTACTTCTTGCCCGATCCGCACGGGCAGGGATCGTTCCGGCCCACCTTCGGCGCCTGGCGGACCACCGTCTCCTGCCGGGGCGGCGGCGCGCCCTCCCCGCCCTCCTCCGGCGCCTCGGCGTGGGTCTCGGTGATCCGCTGGAGCGCCCGGCGCTGCGCGGCGAGCCGCTTCGCCTCGATCTCCGCGGCGCTCTCCTGGCGGACCGGCTGGAGCCGGAGGACGTTCCCCGCCACCGCGCTCTTCACCCGCCAGGTCATGGCGAGGAAGGCCTGGTACCCCTCCTTCTTGTACTCCTGCTTCGGGTCCCGCTGGCCGTAGCCGCGCAGGCCGATCCCCTGGCGGAGGTGGTCCATCGAGAGCAGGTGATCCTTCCAGAGCTGGTCGATCGCCTGGAGGTAGATCCACTGCTCGTACCGCCGCAGCGCCGGGGCGCCGCCCTCGGTCCCCAGCTCCGCCTCCTTGGCCCGGTAGGCCCGCTCGACCACCGCGAAGATCTGCTCCTGGAGCGCCGCGCGCGCCTCGGCGGTCCGCCCCGCCGGCTCGGAGAACCTCATCTCCAGCCCGAACTGCTCCCGCACCATCGACGACAGGCCGTCCAGGTTCCACTCCGAGCGGCTCTGGGGGCAGGCGGAGCCGACCATGTCGACGATCAGGTCCTCGAACAGGTCGAGGAGGTGCTCGCGCTGGTCCTCGAGCGTCCAGACCCGCTCGCGCCGGCTCTTCTTCCGGGTCTTGGGATCCTCGTCGTACTCGACCACCGGGACCCCGGCCCCGAACCCGAGCACCATCCGCCGCAGCGCGTAGATGGAGCGGCGCTGCTGGTTCATGACGTCGTCGTAGTCGAGGAGGTTCTTCCGGATGTCGAAGTTGTGGGCCTCGACCTTCTTCTGCGCCCCCTCGATCGACCGGGTGAGCCAGGGGTGCTCGATCTGCTCCCCGGGCTTCATCCCCATCCGCTCCATCAGGCCGCCGATGCGGTCGGATCCGAAGATCCGCATCAGCTCGTCCTCGAGCGACAGGTAGAAGATCGAGGAGCCCGGGTCGCCCTGGCGCCCGGCGCGGCCGCGGAGCTGGTTGTCGATGCGGCGCGACTCGTGGCGCTCCGTCCCCAGGATGTGCAGGCCGCCCCGCGCCACCACCTCCCGGTGCTCCCCGGCGCACTGCGCGCGGAGCTCGGCGCGCCGCGCCTCGAGGCGGCGGGACCAGGCGTCGCGGCGGGCCTCGAAGGCCTCGGGCTCCTCGCCCTCCATCGGCTCGTCCGGCTCCGGCCCGACCTCGTGGTCGGCCATCATCCCGGCGTTGCCGCCGAGGAGGATGTCGGTGCCGCGGCCGGCCATGTTGGTGGAGATGGTGACCGCGCCGAGCCGCCCCGCCTGGGCGACGATCTCCGCCTCGCGCCCGTGGTGCTTGGCGTTCAGGACCGCGTGGGGCACCCCGCGGCGCTTGAGGAGGGTGCTCACCACCTCGCTCTTGGCCACCGAGACGGTGCCCACCAGGACCGGCTGCCCCTTCTCGTGGCGCTGCTGGATCTCCCCGCAGAGCGCCTCGAACTTCTCCCCCTCGGTCCGGTAGACCACGTCCTCGGCGTCGCGGCGGACGTTGACCTGGTTGGTGGGGACGACCACCACGTCGAGGTCGTAGATCTTGGCGAACTCCTCGGCCTCGGTGTCGGCGGTCCCGGTCATCCCCGACAGCTTCGAGTACATCCGGAAGTAGTTCTGGAAGGAGATGGTCGCCAGGGTCTGGTTCTCGGCCTCGATCTTCACCCCCTCCTTCGCCTCCACCGCCTGGTGGAGCCCGTCCGACCAGCGCCGGCCCGCCATGAGCCGGCCGGTGAACTCGTCCACGATGATGACCTCGCCCTCCTTCACGACGTAGTCCACCTCGTTCCGGTAGAGGTGGTGGGCGCGGAGCGCCTGCTCGACGTGGTGGAGGGTCTCGATCTCGCCCGGGTCGTAGAGGTTGGCCACCCCGAGCCGCCGCTCGATCTTCTCGACCCCGGCGTCGGTCATGACCACCGTCCGCGTCTTCTCGTCGACGGTGAAGTCGGCGTCGCGGATCATCGAGGGGATCACCGCGTTGACCTTGTAGTAGAGGTCGGTCGCCTCGTCCGAGGGGCCGGAGATGATGAGCGGGGTGCGCGCCTCGTCGATGAGGATCGAGTCGACCTCGTCGACGATGGCGAAGTGGAGCTCGCGCTGCACGTAGTCCTGCAGCCGGAACTTCATGTTGTCGCGCAGGTAGTCGAAGCCGAACTCGTTGTTCTGCCCGTAGGTGATGTCGGCGCCGTAGGCGGCCTGGCGCTCGGCGTCGGTGAGGCCGTGGACCACCACCCCGCTCGCCAGGCCGCAGAACCGGTAGAGCTGGCCCATCCACTCGGCGTCGCGGCGCGCCAGGTAGTCGTTCACCGTCACCACGTGGACGCCGCGGCCGGAGAGCGCGTTGAGGACGCAGGGGAGCGTCGCCACCAGGGTCTTGCCCTCGCCGGTCTTCATCTCGGCGATCTTGCCGGCGTGGAGGACCGCGCCGCCGATCAGCTGGACGTCGAAGTGGCGCATCCCCAGCGCCCGGACCCCGGCCTCCCGGACGAGCGCGAACACCTCGGGCATCAGCTCGTCGACCGGGCGGCCGGCGGCCACCTCGCCCTTCCACCGCCCGACGAGGCGCGGGAACTCGTCGTCGGCGAGGGCCTTCATCCGCGGCTCGAGCTCGGCGACGCGGCCGACGAGCGGCCGGAGCTTCTTCAGCTCGCGGTCGTTCTTGGTGCCGAGCACCTTCTTCATCACGTAGTTCAGCATGGGTGCGTCCCCACCTCGGGAGGGCGGCGAAGCTACCGCCTATCCCTAACCCGGCGCCACCCCAAAGACCATCCGCGGCCGGGCGGGCGGCCGGTTCCTGGAGCCCCCCGGCCCCATCCCCTAGACTCGGGCCATGGCCCCCCGCACCGGCCCGCGCGCCCCGCGCACCGCCGCCCCGGCGATCGCCCTCCTCGCCCTCCTCGCGCTGGTCGCCTGCGCCGGGCCGTCGGCGTCGACGGGCGAGGCGCTGGCCCGCGCCGACCTCCGGGCCGGGCTGGCCGCCCGGGGCGCCTCGCTCCTCGGCCAGGGCCAGGTCCCCTTCCGCGTCGGCAAGGAGCGCTTCCCCCCCGACTGCACCGGCTTCGTCGAGGCGGTCTACGCGGCGGAGGGGATCCCGCTCCGGCGGCTCATGGAGCGGGCCGCGCCCCGGGCGACGAGCGGGGTCGCCGCCGCCTGGGCGGCGGTCGGTCGCTACGGCGAGCGCTGGCGCGGCGGCGCCTGGCCGGAGCCGGGGGATCTCGTCTTCTTCGACGACACCTGGGACCGGAACGGCGACGGCAAGGCCGACGATCCGTTCACCCACGTCGGCCTGGTCGAGTGGGTCGACGCGCGGGGCACGGTCACCTTCCTCCACCGCGGTGGGCGGGGCGTGGCGCGGGCGGTGATGACCCTCGACCGCCGCGGGCAGGTCCGGGGGCGGGACGGCCAGCCGCTCAACGACTTCCTGCGCGCGCGCGGCGCCCCCTCCAACGGGGATCTCGGGCTCACCGGCGAGCTCTTCGCCGGCTTCGGCCGGATCGAGCCGGCGCGGATCGAGCGGGCGCGGCTCGCCGCGGGCCGCTGAGCGGCGCGCGGGCCCCCTCCTCGCGCCTCTCCGCCCGCGCGCGCAGCGCCGTCGCCCAGGCGAGCGCGGCCGACGCGAGGATGGGCCCGCCGGTGGCGGCGACCCGCAGCGCCGCGTGCCAGGGGGCGCCGGGCGCCGGCGCCCCGGCGAGGTGGGCGAGGTAGACGGCGGCGTCGGCCGCGGCGAGGGCGCTCGCCAGCAGGAGCCGGGAGGGGCGCGGCCTCCGGGCGAAGCGGAGGAGGAGCCAGGCGAAGAGGGCGTCGGCGCAGAGCCAGCCGCCGAGGAGCGCCGGGGGCAGCCCGAGGACCCGCGCGCCGCCGGCGAAGGCGAGCGCCGCGAGGGCGAGCGTCCAGCCGCCGAGGGAGATCGCCACCACCCAGGGTGGGCCGGCCGGGTGGCGGGCGAGCGAGCGCAGGGCGAAGCGCGGCAGCGACCCGCCGGCGAAGGCGCGCAGCGCGTCCGCGAGGTGGATCGCGCCGTGGCCGTCCGGCGGGAAGGCGTGGAGGACCGGCTCCCAGCGGTGCGGGTGGAGCCGCTCGCGGAAGCGGCGGAGGCCGTCGAAGTCGTAGAGCGGGTTCGCCAGGGCGCGCACCGCCCGCTGCCACGCCGGGACCGGGCCGGTCAGCGGCGCCAGGCCGAGGGTCACCAGCTCGGCCGCCGCGGCCCGGCCGGCGAGCGCGACGAGGAGGGCCTCGCTCGTCCCGCTCGGCGCGCCCGGCCCGCGGACGAGATCCTCCACGAACCACCCGCGGCGGGCGGGGATGGGGACCGCGGAGAGGAAGGCGACCGGCCGTTCCCCCGCCTCGGCGACGAGGTAGAGGTGCTCCTCCGGGAAGTGGAACGGCTCGAGCGCCACCAGGAAGCCCATCGGCTCCATCGGGCGCGCGGCCAGCCAGGTCGCGGCGAGCGCGTCGATTTGGGCGCGGAGCGGCGTCCCCGGCGCGAGCTCGCCGGCGGCGACCTCCCGGACCCGGACCCCCTTCGCGCGGCACCGCCGCAGCTGCTCCCGCAGGCTGCGGCTGCGGGCGCCGCCGGCGAGCCAGGCCGCCGGCGCGAAGATCGGCTGCTCCCCGATCGGCACCGACCGGAGGCCGGGGATCGCCTGGCCGGTCGCGAAGAAGCTGGCGCGCCGCCCGGCGCGGCGAGCCGCGGCGACGAAAGAACGG
>JAJXSQ010000189.1 GCA_021784495.1 Myxococcales bacterium
CGCCGGCGGGTGCCGGGCCGGAGCGCCGGCGCGCCCCTCGCCGACGCGGCCGAGGCGCGCGAGCGCGGGTTCGTCCCCGAGGCCGCGCGGACGCCGGAGCGCGTCTTCCTCCCGGGCCGGAAGGATCCCCTCGTCCTGCGGCAGAACTCGGCCGAGCTCTTCCTCCTCGCCCGGCTGCGCGACGAGGCCCACCGCTTCGCCATCACCTTCCACCGGAAGCTCCGGAGGGAGCGAAACTTCCGGAGCGTCCTCGAGTCGATCGCCGGGGTCGGGGAGGGGCGCAAGCGGGCGCTCCTCCGCCACTTCGGATCGCTGCGGGGGGTGCGCGAGGCGTCGCTCGAGGCGCTCGGCGAGGTGGAGGGGATCGGCGAGCGGCAGGCCCGCGCCATCCACGACTTCTTCCACGCCGCCGGGGCGGAGGCGCCGGGCGAGGAGGAGCGGGACGGCCCGGCGGCGCCGGCGAGCGAG
Organism: Myxococcales bacterium; assembly: GCA_021784495.1. Classification (GTDB taxonomy): domain Bacteria; phylum Myxococcota; class Myxococcia; order Myxococcales; family Anaeromyxobacteraceae; genus JADKCZ01. The sequence continues at coordinate 469 of JAJXSQ010000189.1, forward strand.
GCGGGGGCGACCGGGGGCGGCGGCGGGCCGACCGAGGAGGAGATCGACGCCGCCATGGCCGACGAGGCGCGGGGCGCTCGCGGCGCTTGATCGAAGGGCCGGTCCGTCCTAGACCGGTCCGGCGAGCTCCCACCGGGACTGGCGTCCGCTCCGGCGGATGTGTTATCCGTTCAAGCGGAGGTAGCCATGCGGATCGCGGACGACATCACGAAGACCATCGGGAACACGCCGCTCGTGCGGCTCAACCGGATCATGGACGGCGCGCCGGCGACGGTCGTCGCCAAGGTCGAGAGCTTCAACCCCTGCGGCAGCGTCAAGGACCGGATCGGCGTCTCCATGATCGAGGCGGCCGAGCGGGAGGGGAAGATCGGGAGGGACACGATCCTGCTCGAGCCGACGAGCGGCAACACCGGGATCGGGCTGGCGTTCGCCGCGGCGGCCAAGGGCTACCGGCTGGTCCTCACCATGCCGGAGACGATGTCGGTCGAGCGGCGCCGGATCCTGGCCGCGCTCGGCGCGGAGCTCGTCCTCACGCCCGGCGGCGAGGGGATGAAGGGGGCGATCGCGCGGGCCGAGGCGCTGGCGGCCGCGGACCCCCGCTACCTGGTCCTCCAGCAGTTCGACAACCCGGCCAACCCGGAGATCCACCGCCGGACGACCGCCGAGGAGATCTGGCGCGACACCGACGGAGCGATCGACATCCTGGTGGCCGGCACCGGCACCGGCGGGACGATCACCGGCGTGGGAGAGGTGCTCAAGGCGCGCAAGCCGTCGGTCCGCATCGTGGCCGCCGAGCCGGCCGACTCGCCGGTCCTCTCGGGAGGGAAGGCCGGTCCGCACAAGATCCAGGGCTGGGGCGCCGGGTTCGTGCCCAAGGTCCTGAACCGGGAGATCCTGGACGAGGTCGTGACGGTCTCGAACGAGGACTCGGGGATCATGGCGCGGCGGCTGTCGCGGGAGGAGGGGATCCTCTCCGGCATCTCCTGCGGGGGCGCGGTCTGGGCGGCGCGGGCGGTGGCGCGGCGCCCCGAGAACGCGGGGAAGCTCATCGTGGTCGTGCTCCCGGACACCGGCGAGCGCTACCTCTCCACCTGGCTCTACGAGGAGCAGCCGAAGTGAGCGACGCGGCGGAGCGAGCGGGCGGCGCGGGGGATCTGCGCGAGGTCGTCGAGCGGCTCTGCCGCGACGGCTCCACCCTCGCGGGCTTCCCGGGCGGGCAGGCGGTCCTCCCCTCGCGGGAGGCGGTGATCCAGTGCACCGAGGAGCTCCGCTCGGTCTTCTTCCCGGGCTACTTCGGCACGCCCGATCTGCGCGACGAGAGCCTCCACTACTTCATCGGCGCGACGCTCGAGCGCTGCCTGCGCTCGCTCGAGGAGCAGATCCGGCGCGCCGTCGCCTTCGCGGAGCGGCACGACTACCGCGCGTGCGAGCACTGCGCGCGCTTCTCGCGGACGGCCGCCGGGGCCTTCCTGGCGCGGCTGCCGGCCATCCGCGCGCTCCTGGCGTCCGACGTCGAGGCCGCCTACGAGGGCGATCCCGCCCTCAAGAGCCGGGACGAGGCGATCTTCGCCTACCCCGGGATCTTCGCCGTCACCAACCAGCGGGTCGCCCACGCGCTCCACTCCCTCGGGGTCCCGCTCATCCCGCGGATCATCACCGAGCACGCCCACACCGTCACCGGCATCGACATCCACCCGGGGGCGCGGATCGGCGAGAAGTTCTTCATCGATCACGGCACCGGGGTGGTGATCGGCGAGACCTCGGTCATCGGCGACCGGGTGCGCCTCTACCAGGGGGTCACCCTCGGCGCGAAGAGCTTCCCCCTCGACGAGCACGGGAACCCCATCAAGGGGATCGACCGCCACCCGGTGGTCGAGGACGACGTGGTGATCTACGCCGGCGCGACCATCCTCGGCCGGAACGTGATCGGCCGGGGCTCGTCGATCGGCGGCAACGTCTGGCTCACGCAGGGGGTGCCGCCCGGCAGCCGGGTCACCCAGGCCGAGAACCGGGACATCCGCTTCGCGAGCGGCTCGGGGATCTAGGGCGGAGGGGCGGGCGCCCCGCCGCGCCCCGCCGAATCCCTCTCCCGGCCGCTGGCTCCCAGGATCCGTGCCGATCTACGAGTACGCCTGCCCGTCCTGCGGGACCTCCTTCGAGTCCCTGGTGCTCCGCCCCGCCGACGCCGCCGAGGTGGAGTGCCCCGGCTGCCGGTCGCGCGAGGTGACGCGCCAGATGTCCCGGCCGGCCGCGGCCCGGGTCGCCGGGGGCGGCGGGGGCGGGGGCGGCGACGCCTGCGGCCCGGTCGGCTGAGCGATCTGATCGCCGCCCGGTCCGGGCGGCTCCACGCCTCCTCGCGCGCCCGCGGACGCCGCGGGCCCGTCGCCTTGGACCCCCCGCGACCCCGGGGTAGACTCGGCGCACCGTGCACCGCCAGCGCGCCGCCGACTTCACCCTCGCCTTCGTCGCCGAGACGCTCGTCCGGCAGGGCGCGCTCTCCGACGAGGCGCGCCGGACCGCCTGCGCGCGCGAGGGGATCCAGCGGACCCGCCTCCTCCGCGACCAGGCCGCCCGCTCCGGCGGGCGGGGGCTGCGCCGCGCCGAGCTCTCCCCGGTCGAGCTGCTCGCCAGCTTCGAGTTCCCGGACGCCCGCCGCGAGAGCGAGCGGGTCGACGAGGACTCGATCGCCCGGATCGTGGCCGCGGCGGTCGGCCTCGCCTACCGGAAGATCGATCCCCTCAAGCTCGACGCCCACCTCATCACCCGGACCCTCTCGCGCCCCTACGCGCGGCGCCACGCGGTCCTCCCGCTCGAGCGGCGCGACGGGCGGCTGGTGGTGGCCGCCGCGAACCCCTTCGATCGCGAGCTCTTCGAGAACCTCCGCGGCCTCACCGGGCAGGAGATCGAGCCGGTGCTGGCCGCGCCGGCGGACATCCACCGGGCCATCGGCGAGGTCTACGGCTTCCGGGCGCAGATCTCCGAGGCCCAGTCGCAGATCGCCGCGGGCACGGCGCGGGCCGACGTCGGCAACCTCGAGCAGTTCGTCAACCTGTCGGGGATCGACGCCCTCGAGGCGTCGAGCGAGCCGGTGGTCGCCGCGGTGGAGTACCTGCTCCACTACGCGTTCGAGCAGCGGACGAGCGACATCCACATCGAGCCCCGGCGGGACGAGTCGGTGATCCGCATGCGGATCGACGGCGTCCTCCACCCGGTCCACCGCATCCCCAAGGCCGTCCACGGGGCGATCGCCAACCGCTTCAAGATCATGAGCCGCCTCGACATCTCGGCGCGGCGGCCCCAGGACGGCCGGATCCGGACCGCCCGCGGGGACGCCGAGATGGAGCTGCGCATCTCGACCATCCCCACCGCCTTCGGCGACAAGGTCGTCATCCGGATCCTCGACCCCAACGTGCTGGTCCGCGACCTCTCCGAGCTCGGCTTCCTCCCCGAGGAGCGGGAGACGTTCGAGCGCTGGCTGCTGCGGCCCCACGGGCTCGTGGTGGTCACCGGGCCGACCGGCAGCGGCAAGACCACCACGCTCTACTCGGCGCTGCAGGCGCTGGCCTCGCCGGAGGTGAACGTCGTCACCATCGAGGACCCGATCGAGATGGTCCACGAGGAGTTCAACCAGATCGCGGCCAACCCGAAGACCGGCACCGGCTTCGCGGAGGCGCTCCGCCACGTCCTGCGGCAGGACCCGGACGTGATCATGGTCGGGGAGATCCGGGACGGGGAGACGGCGACGCAGGCGGTCCAGGCGGCCCTCACCGGTCACCTCGTCCTCACCACCCTGCACACCAACGACACCGTCGGCGCCATCGCCCGCCTCCGCGATCTCGGGGTGCCGAGCTTCCTCATCGCCGCCACCCTCACCGGGGTGGTCGCCCAGCGGCTCGTCCGGCAGGTCTGCCCGGGCTGCTCCGAGGACGTCCCGCTCACCGCCGACGAGGTCGCCGAGCTGGGGGTGCCGCACCCGGAGGAGCACGCCGGGAAGCTCCTCGGTCGGCGGGGCCAGGGGTGCGCCAAGTGCCGCTACACCGGCTTCTACGGGCGGACGGGGATCTTCGAGATCCTCGGGGTGAACCCGCGGCTCCGCCACCTCGTGGCCGAGGGCGCGAGCCCGGAGCAGCTCCTGCGGACCGCGCGCCAGGACGGGCTCCGGAGCCTCCGGGAGCACGCGGTCCGGAAGGTGGCGGCGGGGGCGACCGCCTTCGAGGAGGCGATGCGCGCGACCGCCGACGCCGAGGGGGCCCGGTGAGGGCCCGGGGAGGAGGCGCGTGAACCGGACCGCCGCCGAGATCGCCGAGCGCTGGTCGGCCGGCGCGGCCATCGTCTACCTGGTCACCGCCGAGGAGGAGCGGGCCGTCGCCCTCTGCGCCGCGGCGGCCGAGGCGCGCCGGGGCCGACCGCTCGTCTGGTCGAGCCGGCGCGGCCTCGCCCCGGTCGCCCCGGAGGCCCGCGAGCCGCTCGCGGCCCTCGAGGCGCTCCTCCGGACGCCGGCGCCGGCGCTGGCCGCGATGCTCGACTTCCACCTCGCCCTCCGCGAGCCGGGCGTCGCCCGGGCGGTGCGCGACCTGCTCCCGCGCCTCGCCGCGGAGGGGCGGTGCCTCGCGATCGTCGCGCCGCGCCTCGAGCTCCCCGATGGGCTCGCGGCCGAGGCCGCGGTGCTCCGCCTCCCGCTCCCGGACGAGGCGGAGCTCGGCGCGCTCCTCGC
>JAJXSQ010000190.1 GCA_021784495.1 Myxococcales bacterium
GCGGCTCCCGGCCCGCGCCGGCGGCCTCGGCGGGGGGCGCCGCCGGCGCGCCGCCCGCGACCGCCGTCTCCGGCGGGACCCCGAGCATCTTGAGCGCGTAGGCCGCGATCTCCTTGAAGGCGGGGGCGGCGCACTCGCCGCCGAAGACGCTGGTCCGGGGCTCGTCGACGAAGACCCCGATCGCGACGCGGGGCGCCTCGGCGGGGGCGAAGCCGACGAAGGAGGCGACGTAGCGGTCGGCCGAGTAGCCGCCGGTGACCGGATCGGCCTTCTGCGCGGTCCCGGTCTTCCCGGCCACGCGCCACCCGTCGGGCCGGGCGCGCCGTCCGGTCCCCTCCGGATCCTCCACCACCCCGACCAGCCAGCGGGTCAGGGTGGCGGCCGCGGCCGCGGAGACGGCGCGGCGACCGGGCCCCGGCGCGGCGGCGCGGAGCACCGCGCCGTCGGAGGGATCGATCACCCGCCGCACCACCGACGGCCGGTGGAGGACCCCCCCGGCGGCGATCGCCGCCATGGCGCTGGTGACCTGGAGCGCGGTGGCGGTGAGCCCCTGGCCGAAGCCCTGGGTGGCGAGGGTGATGTCGGCGCGCGGGAAGGGGACGACGCCGCGCCGCTCGCCGGGGAGCTCGATCCCGGTCCGCTCGCCGAAGCCGAAGGCGGCGAGCGCCGCGGCCATCCCGGTCCGCCCCAGCCGCGCGGCCACGTGGGCGGCCCCGACGTTGGAGGAGGCGGCGAGCACCTTCGCCGGCCCGACCCAGCCGAGCGACGCGTGGTCGTGGATGAGGTGGCCGCCGACGGCGTACCCGCCGGTGCAGTCGATCGCGTCGGTCGGCCGGAGCACGCCGCGGTCGAGGGCCGCGGCGAGCGTGAAGGTCTTCACCGTCGAGCCGGGCTCGAACGCGTCGACGACGGCCCGGTTGCGGAGGGCCGCGGCGCGCCCGGGCGCGTTGGGGTTGACCGGCGGCCAGGTCGCCATCGCCAGCACCTCGCCGGTCGCCGGGTCGAGGGCCACCGCCGTGCCGTGGAGCGCCCCGGCGGCGCGCACCGCGTCGCCGAGGGCGCGCTCGGTCGCCAGCTGGAGCCCCTGGTCGATCGTCAGCTCGACCCGGGCCCCCTCGCGGCTGCGCGAGGGGCCGACGGCGTCCTGGAGCGCCACCCGGCCGGTGCCGTCGCGCTGGGAGGGGACGGTCGACGACTCGCCGCGGAGGAGGTCGTCGAGGGCGAGCTCGACGCCGTCGAGCCCCTGGCCGTCGTCGCCGACCACCCCGAGGAGCTGGCCGGCGAGGGTGAGGCGGGGGTAGTAGCGGCGGGTCTCGGCGACGATCCCGACCCCGGGGAGGTCCAGCGCCCGGACCGCCGCCGCCTCGGCCGGCGACACCCGCCGCTTCGCCCAGACGAAGCGGGAGCCGCGGTCGACCCGGGCGGCCAGCGCCCGCGGCTCGACCCGGAGCGCGGCGGCGAGCCGGCGCAGCGCGGCGGCGGGGGAGGGGGCGCGGTCGGCGAGCTGCTCCGGGTCCACGAAGACCGACTCGGCGTCGGCGCTCGACGCCAGGATCGCGCCGCTGCGATCGGTGATCGCGCCGCGGCGCGGGCGCATGACCACCTGGCGGAGGTACTGGTCGCGCGCCTCGGAGGAGAGGCGCTCGCGCTGGACGACCTGGAGCTGGACGGCGCGCCAGGCGACCGCGCCGAAGGCGAGGGCGAAGGCGACCCCCACGAGGGCGATGCGCCGCCCGATCCAGCGGGTCGCGGCGGCGTCGAGCCCCGGGCGCATCGCTCACTCCCCGCGGGCGGCCGGCTCGCCCCGCGACGGTCCCCGGAGAGCGACCCGCTCCCCGGGGACCACCGTGGCCCGCGGCGCGTCCGAGGACGACGCCCGGGCACCCGCCGCCGCCCGTCCTGCCTCCGGCCCCGTGGGCCGGCCACCCCGCCCGTCCCCGCCCCCGGGGATCCGGGAGCCCGCCGCCAGCACCGCGCCCGGCGCCGGCGGGGCCATGCCGAGCCGGGTCCGCGCCACGCGCTCGAGGAGCGCCGGCGAGGAGAGGGTCTCCACCTCGAGCCGGAGCCGGTCCCGCTCGGTGGTCAGGCGCGCCTGGGCCCGCTGCAGCTCGCCGAGCTCGAAGCTGGCGGCGATGGCCCGGGTCCTCGACCAGACGAAGAGGATGGCCAGCCCGGCGAGCAGGGCGACGGCCAGCGCCGACCGGAGGACCGGTCCGGCCACCGCCGGGGCGCGAGCGCGGGTCGGGCGGCGCCGCCTCACCGCAGCTTCTCCACCACCCGCAGGCGCGCGCTCCGCGCCCGGGGGTTGCGGGCCACCTCCGCGTCGGAGGCGACGACCGCCTTGCGGGTGACCGCGCGGAAGGTCGCCGCCGCGCCGCAGCCGCAGACCGGCATCCCCGGCGGGCAGACGCAGGCCTGGGCCAGCGCCCGGAACTTCTGCTTCACCGCCCGGTCCTCGAGGCTGTGGAAGGAGATGGCGCCGGCCCGCCCGCCGCTCCGGACGAGCGACGGCAGGGAGCCGAGCCAGGCGGCGAGGGCGCCGAGCTCGTCGTTGACGGCGATCCGGAGCGCCTGGAAGGTGCGGGTGGCCGGGTGGATCCGCTCGGGCCAGGCGCGGCGGGGGATGGCGCCGGCGACGATCTCCGCCAGCCGGGCGGTGTCGAGCGGCTCGCCGGCGTCGACGGCGCGCCGGATGGCCCGGGCCACCGGCCGGGCGAACGGCTCCTCGCCGTACTCCCGGAGGATCCGGACGAGCCCCGGCTCGTCGAGCCGGCCGAGGAGCTCGCGGAGCGTCTCGCCCTCCGGCCCCATGCGCATGTCGAGCGGCCCGCCCTCGCGGAAGCTGAAGCCGCGCGCCGGGTCGTCGAGCTGGGGCGACGAGACGCCGAGGTCGACGAGCGCGCCGTCCACCCCGTCGATCCCGAGGGCGGTGAGGGCGGCGCGGGCGTCGCGGAAGTCGCCGCGGACGGCGCGGAAGGCCTCGCCGTAGCGGGCGAGGCGGGCGGACGCGGCGGCGATGGCGCGCGGGTCGCGGTCCATGCCGATCACCCGCGCCCCGGCGTCGAGGAAGAGGGCCGAGTGGCCCCCCCCGCCGAGCGTCCCGTCGAGGAAGATCCGCCCGGGGGCGGGACCGAGCAGCTCCACCACCTCGCGCGCCAGCACCGGCTCATGGACGAAGCCCTCGCTCACGCGGCCCGGATGGCGTCCTCGACGTCCTGGAACATCTCGACGTGGCCGCCGGCCCCGCCGGCGTGGACCAGGTCGCGGACGTAGCGGTTCGCCCCGGCGGCGCGCAGGCCGGGGATCGCCTTGAGGAGCGCGGCGCCGGCGTAGTGGAGGTGGGTCACCCGCTTCAGGTCGATCACCACGGTGCGGCCGAGCTCGCGCACCTGGGCCGCGACCCGGGCCATCGACGCCAGCTCGGCGCGGGAGAGCTCCCCCACCCCGCGGATCACCGTCACGTCGTCCATCTGCCGCGTCTCGAACATCGCGCCCCTCCCGCCCTCAGGCCTTCGCCTTGAAGAAGTCGACCACCTCGCCCGGTGCGATCTCCCGCGCCATCTCCGCCTCGTAGGCCGCCTGGTCGAAGAGCTGGATGTGCGGCCCCATCCCGACCCAGACGACGTCCTTCGCCAGCCCGGCCCAGTCGCGCAGCGCCGGGGGGACGAGCACCCGCCCGTGGACGTCGAGGTCGACCTCGTGGGCCGAGGCGACGAACTTGAGGACGCTGCGCTGGGTCAGCGCGTCGAAGGGCGAGGTGGTCATCACGCTCCGGGTGAGCTGCGTCCAGACCGACTGCGGCAGCGCCAGGATTGACCGCGAGTGCGGGTTCCGCAGGAGGGCGATCCGCGGCTCGCCCGCCGCGGCGAGCGCCTCGCGCAGCCGGGCCGGGAGGCTGGTCCGCCCCTTCGCGTCGATCGTGTGGTTGTAGGTCCCGAAGAACACGGCGAGCCGGATCCTGTCCCGGTGATCCACTTCGTGCCACTTTTTCCCGCTTCGTGGTCCGGATCTACGAGGATCGCGCCCGGGAAGTCAACGAGCCGGCGGTATCGCCCCGGATCCGTGCTGCACCGGCGTGCAGGGGCGGTGGCGGGCGACCGCGCCGGCCGGCCGGCGCGGAGGGCGCCATCACCCTTCCCGGCGGTTGCGTCCGCGCCCGGCTCGCCACATCCTCGGCCCCCGGCCCACCGCCGACCCAACCACCCGCCGCACGAGGGAGCGCATGACGTCACTCAGGGGAAAGACCGTCTTCATCACCGGCGCGAGCCGCGGCATCGGGAGGGCCATCGGCCTGGCCTGCGCCCGCGAGGGGGCGAACGTCGTGGTCGCCGCCAAGACCAGCGCCCCCAACCCGAAGCTGCCCGGGACGATCCACGACGCCGCCGAGGAGATGACCCGCGCCGGCGGCCAGGGGCTGGCGGTGGAGTGCGACGTCCGCGAGGAGGCGCAGGTCGAGGCGGCGGTGGCCCGCGCCGTGGAGCGCTTCGGCGGGATCGACGCGCTCGTCAACAACGCCTCGGCCATCCACCTGGCCGGCACCCTCGACACGCCGATGAAGCGGTACGACCTCATGCACCAGGTGAACGCCCGGGGCACCTACCTCTGCTCCCGCGCCTGCCTCCCGCACCTCCTCCGGGCCGCGAACCCCCACGTCCTGGTCCTGTCTCCGCCGCTCTCCCTCGAGCCGCGGTGGTTCCAGAACCACGTCGCCTACACCATGGCGAAGTTCGGGATGAGCATGTGCGTCCTCGGGATGAGCGCCGAGTTCGCGGAGCGCGGGGTGGCGGTGAACGCCCTCTGGCCCCGGACGCTCATCGCCACCTCGGCGCTCAACCTGCTCGGCGGGGACGAGCTCGCCCGGCACGGGCGCACGCCGGAGATCGTCGCCGACGCCGCGGTGGCCGTCCTCCGGCGCGACGCGCGGAGCTGCACCGGGCGCTTCCTCATCGACGACGAGGTCCTGGCCGAGGAGGGGGTGACCGACCTCTCCCGCTACGCCGTCGCCCCCGGCGAGGAGCTCTACCCCGACCTGTTCCTCTGACCGCGGCCTCGCCGCCCCGCGGGCGGCGCCCCCCCGGCCGTCAGGGCCCGGGCAGGACCGGCTGCTGGACGGCGCCGGCGGGCGGGGGGCCGGGCGGGGGGGGGTAGGCGCCCGGCGGGCCGTAGGACGGCGGGG
>JAJXSQ010000191.1 GCA_021784495.1 Myxococcales bacterium
GGCGGCCCGGCCCCGGCGCGCGCCCGCCGGCCGGCGGGGGGCCGGGCTCACGGCTGCCCCAGGGCCCGGCGGACGGCGAGGACCTCGCCGAGGACCCGGTCGGCCATCTCGAAGTCGAGGCTGTTCGGGCCGTCGCTCCGGGCGACGGCCGGGTCCTCGTGGATCTCCAGGAAGAGGGCGTCGATCCCGACCGCGGCGGCGGCCCGAGCGAGCGGCGCCACGAACTGCCGCTCGCCGCCGGTGACGTCGCCGGCGCCGCCGGGGAGCTGGACCGAGTGGGTGGCGTCGAGGCAGACCGGGACGCCGAGCTCGCGCAGGATCACCAGCGATCGCATGTCGACGACCAGGTTGCCGTAGCCGAAGCTGGCGCCGCGCTCGGTGAGGAGGATGTTCTCGTTCCCGGCCTCGCGGCACTTGGCGACGGCGTGGCGCATCTCGCGCGGCGCCAGGAACTGCCCCTTCTTGACGTTGACCGCCCGGCCGTGGCGGGCGCAGGCCAGGACCAGGTCGGTCTGGCGGCAGAGGAAGGCCGGGACCTGCAGGACGTCGACCACCCGGCCGGCCGGCTCGGCCTGGGCGACCTCGTGGACGTCGGTGAGGCAGGGGAGGCCGGTCTCCCGCTTCACCGCCTCGAAGGCGGCGAGCCCGGCCTCGAGCCCCGGGCCGCGGTAGCTGCGCCCGCTCGAGCGGTTCGCCTTGTCGAAGCTCGCCTTGAAGATCACCGGGAGGTGGTGGCGCGCGGCCAGCGCCTTCACGCGGTGCGCGTGGCGGAGGGCGTGGGCCTCGTCCTCCATCACGCAGGGGCCGGCGATGAGGAGGAGGGGGCGGCCGTCGCCGACCTCGTGGCCGCCGATCCGGACGCTCACCGCGGGGAGCTGCTCTCCGCTCGGGCGCGCCACGTCAGCCGCTCTTCCCGACCGGGAGCTTGGTCACCTCGGCGGCCGGCGTCCGCCGCGCGGCGTCGCGGTGCTCGCGGGCGGCGGCCACGAAGCCGGCGAAGAGCGGGTGCGGGGCGAAGGGCTTCGACTTGAACTCCGGGTGGAACTGGCACCCCAGGAAGTGCGGGTGGTCGCGCAGCTCGATCATCTCCACCAGCCCCAGGTCGGGGTTCACCCCGGAGAAGACCATCCCCGCCGCCTCGTAGCGCGCCCGGTAGTCGCTGTTGAACTCGAAGCGGTGGCGGTGGCGCTCGGCCACGACCTCCTGGCCGTAGAGCGACCGCGCCAGGGTCCCCGGCTCGAGGCGGCAGGCGTAGCTCCCGAGGCGCATGGTCCCGCCCTTGTCGGTGACCCCCTGCTGCTGGGCCATGAGGGTGACCACCGGGTCGGGGGTCTGCTCGTCGAACTCCAGCGAGTTGGCCCGCTCCAGGCCCAGGACGTCCCGGCCGAACTCGATCACCGCCATCTGGAGGCCGAGGCAGATGCCGAAGAAGGGGATGCGCCGCTCGCGGGCGTGGCGGACGGCCAGGATCTTCCCCTCGGTGCCGCGGACGCCGAAGCCGCCGGGGACCAGGATGCCGTCGACGGCGTCGAGCGCCGAGAGATCGCCCTCCTCCAGCCGGGTGGAGTCGATGAAGACGTTCTGGACCCGGACGTCGGAGGCGATCCCGCCGTGGACCAGCGCCTCGTTCAGGCTCTTGTAGCTCTCCTGGAGCTCGACGTACTTCCCGACGACGCCGATGCGCACCTCGCCGCGGCGCGGGCTCCGCACCTTCTCGACCACCGTCTCCCACTTCTCCAGGCGGGCCGGGCGGCTCCAGATGTTGAAGAGCTCGGCGAGCTTGTCGTCGAGCCCCTGGCGGTGGAGCTCGAGGGGGACCTCGTAGATCGACTGCACGTCGAGGGCGGTGAAGACCGCGCCCGGGTCGACGTTGCAGAAGAGCGCCACCTTGTCCTTCATGTCGCGCGGGATCTCGCGGTCGGAGCGGCAGAGGAGGATGTCCGGCTGGATGCCGATCTCCCGGAGCTCCTTCACCGAGTGCTGGGTCGGCTTGGTCTTCAGCTCGCCGGCGGCGGCGATGTAGGGGACCAGGGTGAGGTGGGCGTAGAGGGCGTTCTCCTCGCCGACGTCGTACTTCATCTGGCGGATCGCCTCGAGGAAGGGGAGCGACTCGATGTCGCCGACCGTGCCGCCGACCTCGACGATGAGGATGTCGGCGCCGCCGGCCGCCTCGCGGATCACCGCCTTGATCTCGTCGGTGATGTGCGGGATCACCTGGACCGTCTTGCCGAGGTACTCGCCGCGCCGCTCGCGGTTGATCACGTTCTGGTAGATGCGCCCGGTGGTGTAGTTGTTCTTCCGGGTCATCTTGGCGGTGGTGAACCGCTCGTAGTGGCCGAGGTCGAGGTCGGTCTCGGCGCCGTCGTCGGTGACGAAGACCTCGCCGTGCTGGAAGGGGCTCATCGTCCCCGGGTCGACGTTGATGTAGGGGTCGAGCTTCAGGTGCATCACCTCGAGCCCGCGGTTCTCGAGGAGCGCGCCGATCGAGGCCGCGGCCAGCCCCTTGCCCAGGGAGCTCACCACCCCGCCGGTGACGAACAGGTACTTGGTCTTCTTGCCTCGCTTCACCATGGGTCATCCCCCTCCGCCAGCGGCCGCCAGCAGGCCCCGGGCGCGCTCCAGGTCCTCCGGCACGTCGATCCCGAACCCCCGGTAGGCGGTCTCCGCCACCCGGATCCTCACCCCGTGCTCCAGCGCCCGCAGCTGCTCGAGCGCCTCCTCCTCCTCCAGGCGGCCGGGCGCCAGCGTCGCGAAGCGCGCCAGGAAGGCCCGGGTGAAGGCGTAGATGCCGACGTGCGCGCGGCAGAGCGGGCTCACCCCGCCGGCGCGCCGGTGGGGGATGAGGGCCCGCGAGAAGTAGAGGGCGTGGCCGGTCCGGTCGGTGACCACCTTCACCACCTGCGGGCGGTCGGCCTCGCCGGGCTCGAGCGGCCGGGCGAGCGTCCCCATCTCGGCGCCGCTCTCGATCATGGCGGCGACCAGGGTCTCGATCGCCTCCGGCTCGATCAGCGGCTCGTCGCCCTGCAGGTTCACCACGATCTCCGGCGCCGGCGCGAGGCGGCTGGCCGCCTCCGCGACCCGGTCCGTGCCCGTCGCGGCCGGTCCGGTCATGATGGCCGCCGCCCCCGCCTCCTCGGCGGCCCGGGCGATGCGCGGATCGTCGGTGGCGACCGCCACGACGTCGACGCCGCGCGCCCGTCGCGCCCGCGCGACCACGTGGGCGACGAGGGGACGGCCGGCGAGCTCGGCGAGGGGTTTCCCGGGGAAGCGGCTCGCGCCGTACCGGGCCGGTATGATGACGGCGACTCGTCTCAAGCCGGGACCGCAAAGTACGCTCCGGACCGGGATCCGTCAACCGAGCGCGGGCGCGCGCCCCGGAGGCGGGGCGCCGGGCGGGAGGCCGCGCCGCTCAGCCCGCCTCGGGGCGCGGCAGGACGTCGGCGAAGACGAACCCCTCCCGCTCCACCACCTCGCCGCCCACCACGTCGAGCGGCGCCCGGAACATCGGCCCGGCCGAGACGAAGGTGTGGAACTCGCCGTTCTCCCCGCAGGGGTCGACGCCGGCGGGGAGCGCCGCGAGGAGCGCCGCGTCGAACGGCCGGCCGGCGAGGGCCCGGTCCAGCCGGCGGGGATCGACGCAGGTGAGGGTGGCCACCAGGCCGCCGGCGATCATCTCCCGCGCGAGGAGCGCGGTCTCCCGCCCCCAGAGCGGGAAGACCGGCGCGACGCCGGTGCCGGCGAGCCGCTCCTCGCGGTAGGCGCGGATGTCGGCCAGGAAGAGGTCCCCGAAGACGATCCGGGTGACGCCGGCGGCGCGCGCCTCGGCGACCGCCGCGGCCATCTCCCGCTCGTAGGCGTCGTTCGGGCAGGGCCAGGGGATGCGCACCTTGCGGCAGGGGAGCCCGAGCGCCGCGGCCTGGGCGTCGAGCAGCGCCTCCCGGACGGCGTGCATCGAGACGCGCCCGAACTCGGAGGTAACGGTGGTGAGGAGGCCGACGACCTCCAGCTCGCCGGCGCGCAGCACCTCGTGGAGCGACCAGGCGCTGTCCTTCCCGCTGCTCCAGGCGACGAGCGCCTTCGGTCGTGACATCTCTCCTGCCTACCCCGGTCGGACGGGTGCCGTCACCTCCCCCCGTCGCGCCCCGGGGGCGCTCCCGGGCGCGGCGAGGGAGCGCGCGAGATCGCGGGGTTCCCCGGGGGCGGCGGCCCCCCCGGCGAATCGCTGGACTCGAGGCGCGTCCCGGCGCATTGGAGCGAGATGCGGTGCGAGACGCCCGACGCGAGGGAGGCGGAGGTGGAGGCCGGCGCGGCGCCCGCGGGCGGGGAGGCGCGCCGGTGAAGGCCGCGCGGGGAGCGGCCGGCCCGCGGCGGCGCGGGAGCGTCGAGCGCTGGCTGCGCTGGCGCGCCGTCGCCCTCGTCCTGGTCCCGCTCCTCGTCGTCACCGCCAGCGGCGGCGGGCTCCAGGCGCTCGCCCGGCTCCGCCTCGACGCGATCGTCGCGCTGGCGGCGCTGGTGGCCACCCTGCTCGTCGCCTTCCGCTCGGCGCGGCGCATCACCGGCCCGCTCGCCCGGCTCCGGGAGGCGGCGGACCGGGTGGCCGGCGGCGACCTCGCGCCCGTCCCCGGACCCTTCGCCGACGACGAGCTCGGCCACCTCGGGCTCGCCTTCGGGGAGATGGTCCGGCGCCTGGCCCGGCGGGAGCGCACCGACGCGCTGGTCCGGACGCTGTCGCGGCGCCTCGCCGGCGCCGACGGGGACGCGGTCGAGGGGATCGTGGCGGAGACGCTGCCGCACCTGGGCGCGCTCCTCGGCGCCCGGCGCGCCTACCTGCGGCTGGAGCCGGTCCCGGGGGGCGCGCTGGCGGTCCTGCGCTCCTGGGCGGAGGGGGAGCCGGTCGCGCGGATCGACGGGCCGTCCCCGCCCGCGCCCCTGGAGGCGACGGCGACGGCCGCGGCCCTGGCGCGGGGCGAGACCCTCTTCCTCCCGGCGCCCCCCGCGGCGGGGAGCGCCGGCGCGGCGGCGCCGGACGGGACGCTCGTCGCCGTCCCGGCGATCGCCGACGGGCACCGGGCCACCCTGGCCTTCGAGCTGGCCGGTCCGGTCGAGCGGCTCCCCGCCGACGAGGACGCGGTGCTCCAGGTGGCGGCGCAGGTGAT
>JAJXSQ010000192.1 GCA_021784495.1 Myxococcales bacterium
CGGCGCCGCGGCGGCGGCCGCCGACCGCCTCGGCGTCGCGCGGGCCCACCTCGCGCTCTCCCACGACGGCGGGCTGGCCGTCGCCACCGTGGTGCTGGAGGGGCCGTGAGGCTCGTGGGCGCCGCCGAGATGCGCGCCATCGATCGCGCGGCGATCGACGACCTCGGGATCCCGTCGCTCGACCTCATGGAGCGCGCCGGCCGCGCGGTCGCGGCGGCGGCCCGGGGGCTCGCGGGCCCCGGCGGGCGCTTCGTGATCTGGTGCGGCGGCGGGAACAACGGCGGCGACGGCTGGGTGGCCGCCCGCGCCCTGCGCGAGGAGGGGCGGGCGGTCCGGGCGATCGCGGTGGTCGCGCCCGACCGGCTCGCCGGGGACGCCGCCGCGGTCGCGGCGCGCGCGCTCGGCGCCGGCGTCCCCTGGGGGCTCCCCGGGGAGGCGCCGGTCGACGGGGACGGCGGCGCGAACGACGTCGTCGTCGACGCGCTCCTCGGGACCGGGCTCGGACGGCCGCCGGAGGGCCCCTTCGCCGCGGCGATCGCCCGGATCGACGCGGCCCGCCGCGCCGGCGCCCGGGTGCTGGCGGTCGACGTCCCCTCGGGGCTCTCCGCCGACACCGGCCACCCCCTCGGCCCCTGCGTCGCGGCCGATCTGACCGTCACCTTCGGCTTCCCGAAGCGGGGCCTGCTGCTCCACCCCGGGCCGTCCTACGCGGGATCGGTCCGGGTGGTCGACATCGGGATCCCGGCCGAGGCCGCCGCGCGGGTCCCGGTCGAGAGCACCGTGCTCGACGTGGCCGAGGCGCGCGCGCTCCTGCCGCCCCGGGCGCCGACCGCCCACAAGGGCGACGCCGGCCGGCTGCTGGTGGTGGCCGGCTCCCCGGGGAGATCCGGCGCCGCGCACCTCGCGCTGACGGGCGCGCTCCGCGGAGGCGCCGGACTGGTCACGCTCGCGGCTCGGCCGGAGGTGTTGCCGCTCGCCCTCGCCGGGCGGCCGGAGGCGATGAGCGTCCCGCTCCCCGGAGAGGGCGCGCTCGGCCCGGCGGACCTCGACGCCCTGGTCGCGGCGGGGGCCGGCGCCGACGCGCTG
Source organism: Myxococcales bacterium (assembly GCA_021784495.1). GTDB lineage: Bacteria > Myxococcota > Myxococcia > Myxococcales > Anaeromyxobacteraceae > JADKCZ01. The sequence continues at coordinate 1,087 of JAJXSQ010000192.1, forward strand.
GTCATCGGTCCCGGGATCCCCCGGGGCGCCGCCACCGGGCGACTCCTCGCGGCGCTCCTCGAGCGGCTCGCCGTCCCGGCGGTGCTCGACGCCGACGCCCTCAACGCGCTCGCGCCCTGGCCGGCCGCGCTGGCCTCGCTCGGCGCGAGGCTCCTCCTCACGCCGCACCCGGGAGAGATGGCGCGGCTCCGCGGCCTCTCGGTGGCGGAGGTGGAGGCGGACCGGCTCGGGATCGCGGCCGCCTCCGCCGCGGCCTGGCGCGCCGTGGTGGTGCTGAAGGGCGCCCGGACGATCGTCGCGGCGCCCGGCGAGCCGCCGGAGGTGGTGCCGACGGGGAACGCCGGCCTGGCGACGGGCGGCACCGGCGACGTGCTCGCGGGCCTCTGCGGGGCCCTCCTGGCCGGAGGGCTCTCGACCGCGGCGGCCGGCCGGGTGGGGGCCTTCGTCCACGGCGCGGCCGGCGACCTGGCGGCGGGCCGCCTGGGGCAGCGCGGGCTCCTGGCGGGAGATCTCGGGGAGGCGATCGGCGAGATCTGGGCGAGGTGGGAGCGGTGACCCGCGGGAGCTCCCGCGCGATCCTCTGCCGCTCGGCGCGCGCGACCCACCGGCTCGGCTGCCGGCTGGGGGCCCTGCTCGAGGGGGGGGACGTCGTCGCCCTCGTCGGCGACCTGGGCGCCGGCAAGACGCAGCTGGTCCGCGGCATCTGCGAGGGGGCGGGGGTCCCGCCCGGCGAGGTCTCCTCCCCGACCTTCGCCATCGTGGCCACCTACCGGGGGAGGCTCCCGGTGCACCACGCCGACCTGTACCGGCTCGCCGGGCTCGACGAGCTCCACGGCGCCGGCGTCGGGGAGCTCGTCGGCGGTCCCGGCGCCCTCCTGGTCGAGTGGGCGGACCGGATCGACGGCTGGATGCCCGCCGGGCGGCTGCTGCTCCGGCTCGCCGACGTGCCGGGGCACCCGACCTGGCGGCGGGTGACGATCGACGGCGCGGGCGAGCGGCACGCCGCCCTCGCGGCCGCGCTGCGCGCGCGCCCGGGCGGCGAGGCGGTCAGGCGAGCGGCGCCTCGAGCGACTCCTCGCCGTCGTGGGCGACGATCCCCCCCTCGGGGACCGGGCGCCAGGCCACCCGGCCGATCGGCTCGCTGGCGATGACGAAGGCCCGCTCCGGGCCGACCCGGTCGGCGAGGTGCAGCTCCCGGCCGACGCGGGTGGCGACCAGGATGCGGCCGTCGGCGGCGAGGAAGTTGAGCGCCGACCGGGCGCGGGGCCGGTCGGCGATCCGCTGGATGGTCCGCACCGTGGCGGCGAGCGCGGCGGACACGTCCGCGAGCGTGGCGCCGGAGAGCGGCGCGCGCGCGCCGAGCAGCGTGAGGAAGAGCAGGAAGCAGCGCTCGCTGTCGGTCTGGCCGCGCAGCGCGGCCCGGAGCGGCGGGTCGATCTCCGCCTCGATGGCGGCCCGGACGGCCGCGACGCGCCGGTAGCGCGCCACCGTCCCGTTGTGCGCGAAGAGCCAGCGGCCGTGGACGAAGGGGTGGGTGTTCTCGGCGGTCACCGGCCCGACGCTCGCGTCGCGGACGTGGGCGAGGACGATCCGCGAGCGCGCGGAGCGCGCCGCCTCCAGGAAGGCGCCGTCGGCGTGGGCCGGGAGGAGGCCGCGCCGGACCACCACCCGCTCCCCCTCGTACCACCCGATCCCCCAGCCGTGCGGGTGGCGGTGGGACTGGAAGCGGAGGGCGTTCTCGCCGGTGCAGAGCGCCTCGCAGCGATCGTGGTCCGGCGGCGCATGCTGGCCGAAGAGGCGGCACATGGTCCGGCCCCGAGGATACCGCCGGCGCGGGCGGGGCTCCACCGCGGGGTCCGGAGGGGGTCCGGAGGCTCCCGCGCCCCGGCGCCGCTCTGCTACACTGCGCGCCCCTTGAAGGACCGGCTCTTCATCGCGGCGCTCCGCCTCGTCCCGAAGCGCGCCACCTCCCGGCTCGCCGGCCGGGTGACCGGCTGGCGGCTGCCCGGGTTCCTGCTGCGCCCGGCGATCCGCCTCTTCGCCCGCCGGTACCGGATCGATCTCTCGGAGGCGCCGCCGCTCGGCGCCTACCGCACCTTCGGCCAGTTCTTCGCGAGGCCGCTCCTCGCCGGCCGGCGGGGGATCGCCCCCGGCGACGAGGTGGTCGCGTCGCCGGTCGACGGGGCGATCTCGGAGACCGGCGTCGCCACCGCCGGGCGGCTGGTCCAGGCGAAGGGGATCGACTACACCCTCGCCGCGCTCCTCGGGGACGAGCGGCTCGCCCGCCGCTTCGAGGGCGGCCCCTACGCGACCGTCTACCTCTCGCCGCGCGACTACCACCGGATCCACTTCCCGCTCGGCGGCCGGGTCACCGGCTGGCGGTACCTCCCCGGCACGCTCTGGCCGGTCAACGCGGCCTCGGTCCACGTGGTCCCCGGCCTCTTCACGGTGAACGAGCGGCTGGTCACCCTCCTCGCGTCGCCGCTCGGCGCGGTGGCGATCGTCGCCGTCGGGGCGACGGTGGTCGGACGGGTCCGCGCGAGCTACGACCCCGCGGTCCCGGTGACCGACGCCCCGGGAGGCCGCGCCGCGGCCGGCGACTACCCCGAGGGGATCCCGGTCGCCAAGGGCGAGGAGCTCGGCGCCTTCGAGATGGGCTCGACGGTGATCCTCTGCTTCGAGCCGGGGCGGGTGGCGCTCGATCCGCGGCTCGTCCCCGGCGCCGTCGTGCGCATGGGGCAGCAGATCGGCGCCGGGGCGCGGCCCGGCGGAGGCGGGGAGCCAGCATGAAGCTCAGCGGCGTGAAGGGGATGAACGACGTCCTGCCGGCGGAGGTCGGCCGCTGGCAGGAGATGGAGGCGCTGGCGCGGGAGGTCTTCGCCCTCTACGGCTACCGCGAGATCCGCACCCCGGTGGTCGAGCCGGCGGCTCTCTTCGCGCGCGGCGTCGGGGAAGCGACCGACATCGTCAACAAGGAGATGTACGTCTTCGAGGACAAGGGGGACGACCGGCTCGCCCTCCGCCCCGAGGGGACCGCGGGCACCGTCCGGGCCTTCATCGAGCACGGCGCCTACGTCGACGGGCCGCAGAAGTGGTTCTACCTGGGCGCGATGTTCCGGCGCGAGCGGCCGCAGCGCGGCCGCTACCGTCAGTTCCACCAGATCGGCTGCGAGGCCTTCGGCGTGGCCGAACCGCTCCTCGACGCCGAGCAGATCGCGCTGCTGGCGGACTACCTCGGGCGGCTCGGGGTCCGGACGACGCTGAAGCTCAACTCGGTCGGCGACGGCGAGTGCCGGCCGGCCTACCTCGCCGACCTGCGCTCCTACCTCGACGGCCACCGCGCGGCGCTCTGCGCCGACTGCCGGGACCGGATCGATCGCAACCCGCTCCGGGTCCTGGACTGCAAGGTGGCGAGCTGCCAGCCGGTGCTGGAGGCGGCCCCGCGCCTCCTCGATCGGCTCTGCGCCGGTTGCCGGGACCACCTCGCCGCGGTCCGCGCCGGCCTCGACGCCCTCGGGGTGGAGCACCGCCTCGAGCCGCGCCTGGTGCGCGGCCTCGACTACTACGTCCGGACCGCCTTCGAGTTCACGAGCGACGCGCTGGGCGCGCAGGCGGCGGTGGCGGGGGGCGGGCGGTACGATCGGCTCGTGGAGACGCTCGGCGGGCCGCCCACGCCCGGGATCGGCTTCGCCCTCGGCGCCGAGCGGCTGGCCCTGATCCTCGAGGCGATGGGGCGGCCGGTGCCGCCGCGCGGCCCCGCGGTCTTCTTCGTCCTCGCCGATCCGGCGGGGGCCACCGAGGCGCTCCGCCTCGCCGGCGCGCTGCGGCGCGCCGGGGTGGCCTGCGATCTCGACGCCCGCGCCGGCAAGCTGAAGACCCAGTTCCGGCAGGCCGAGCGCGCCGGCGCCCGGTTCGCGCTCGTCCTGGGCGCGGCCGAGGTGGCCAGCGGGGAGGGGAAGCTGAAGGACCTGGCCACCCGCGCGGAGACGCCGGTGCGGCTCGACGAGCTCGCCGCCCGGCTCGGCGGCCCGGGGTGAGCGCGCCCTCCGGCGGCGGGGCGG